>NZ_CAKKMM010000256.1:0-5665 GCF_918698205.1 Microbacterium sp. Bi128
GCCCAAGGTCTTCCTGTTCGACGACTCGTTCTCGGCCCTTGACGTCGCCACCGACGCCAGGCTCCGGCGGGCGCTCAAGGCCAAGACGGCCGATGCCACGGTGATCATCGTCGGCCAGCGGGTGTCTACCATCGCCGATGCGGACCAGATCCTCGTGCTGGACAACGGCAGGATCGTGGACCGCGGAACACATGAGGAACTGTTGGAAAGCTCCAGCACCTACCAGGAAATCGTCGAATCCCAGCTGAGCGCGGAGGCAGTGGCATGAGCACCAACGAGAAAGTCTCCACCACGCCGGCCACCGCAGCCGGCGCGACCACTGCCGATACGGACGCAACTGATACGGACGCCACCGACCTGATCGAAGATGACTTCATCGAGGAGGAGTACACGCCCGGCGAGGCCGACGGCGGCATGTTCGGCGCCGTGCCGGCCAAGAAGGCCCAGCACTTCTGGCCCTCGGCCAAACGGCTCATGGCGCTGCTGAAACCCGAGCGCGCCGGCATCACCGCCGTGCTCGCCATGGTGACGGTCGCCGTCGTCCTCAACGTCATTGCCCCGAGGATCCTGGGCCAGGCGATGGACGTGATCTTCGCCGGAGTGGTCGGCAAGCAGCTCCCGGCCGGGGCCACCAAAGAACAGTTCATCGAAGGACTGCGCTCCCAGGGCCAGGACAACTTCGCCGACATGCTCGCCAAGATGGACGTCGTGCCGGGCGCTGGCATCGATTTCCAGAAGCTCGCGTTCCTCATCAGCGTGGTGCTGGTGATGTATTTCGTCGCCAACATCTTTCTGTGGCTCCAGGGCTATGTCCTCAACGTGCTGGTCATGCGCGTGGTGCGCACGCTGCGCGATGACACCGAGAAGAAACTCAACAAGCTGCCGCTGAACTACTTCGATACCCGCCAGCGCGGCGACATCCTTTCCCGTGTCACGAACGACGTCGACAACATCCAGCAGGCGCTCCAGCAGGCCTTCGCCCAGCTCGTGAACTCGGCCCTGACGGTCATCGGGATCGTGATCATGATGTTCATCGTGTCCTGGCAGCTGGCCCTGATCGCCCTCGTCGCCCTGCCGCTCCCCGGCGTGGCCGCCGGCATCATCGGCGCCCGCAGCCAGAAACTCTTCGCCGCCCAGTGGAAGAACACCGGTGAGCTCAACGGCCAGATCGAGGAATCGTTCTCCGGCCACGACCTCGTCCGCGTGTTCGGCCGCGACGCCGACATGCTGGCCCGCTTCGACGAGCGCAACGAGGAACTCTACAAGGCCAGCTTCGGAGCCCAGTTCGTCTCCGGCATGATCATGCCGGTCATGCAGTTTGTCTCCTACCTCAGCTATGTCGGGATCGCCGTCGTCGGCGGGCTGCGCGTGGCGTCGGGCAGCATGAGCCTGGGCGACGCCACGGCGTTCATCCAGTACTCGCGCGAATTCACCCAGCCGCTGGGCCAGATGGCCGGCATGGCCAACATGCTGCAGTCCGGTGTGGCCTCCGCCGAGCGGGTTTTTGAATTCCTCGACGCCGACGAACAGGACGCCGAGACCGCCACCGAGCACCTCCCGGCGAAGACCGACGGGCACGTCGAGTTCAAGCACGTGACCTTCAGCTACACGCCGGACAAGCCGCTGATCGAGGACCTGTCCTTCACGGCCGAGCCCGGCCACACGGTGGCGATCGTGGGACCGACCGGGGCGGGCAAGACCACCCTCGTCAACCTCGTGATGCGCTTCTACGAGCTCAACTCCGGCAGCATCACCCTGGACGGTGTGGACATCACCCGGCTGAGCCGTTCGGAGCTGCGCGCCAAGGTGGGCATGGTGCTGCAGGACGCCTGGCTGTTCGGCGGAACCATCTACGAGAACATCCGCTACGGCAAGCTGGACGCCACCGAAGAACAGATCATGGCGGCGGCCAAGGCCACGTTCGTGGACGCCCGGGCCTTTGTGGCGAACCCGTCGCTGCTGATCCTGGACGAGGCCACGAGTTCCGTGGATACCCGCACCGAAGCCCTGGTCCAGAAGGCCATGGCGGCGCTGCGGACGGAGCGCACCAGTTTCGTCATCGCCCACCGCCTTTCCACCATCCGGGACGCGGACACCATCCTTGTCATGGAGGACGGGCAGATCGTCGAGCAGGGCCGGCACGCCGAACTGCTGGCCCTGCAGGGCGCGTACTACCGGCTGTACATGTCCCAGTTCGCCGGTGAGGACGCAGACTCTGCCGTGGCGGATTCCGCGGAGGACTCGACGGCGGTGCACAGCTGAGCGCCGCAGGCCCCGCCGGGAAGGGCGCAGCCGGCGGGAACGGGCCCGGCAGGGAGAGCGCAGGCACAGCAGCAGGCCCCGCCGGGAAGGGTGGACCCGCTGAGGAGAACACATCCACGGAGCCCTGGCGCCTCGAGGTGGAGGTGCCGATGCGCTGGAGCGACATGGATGCCTACGGGCACATCAACAACGTCCAGATTGTCCGGATCCTCGAAGAAGCACGGATCGCGGCTTTCGGCCCGCCCCGGGGTCCCGGGCTGCCGGGAACCGAACCGCTGGTGCCGCTCTTCAATGAAATTCCGGAAGGGACGCTGGCGCTCGTCGTCGAGCACAAGATCAGGTACGTCAGGACCCTTGAGTACCGGAACGTGCCCGCCGTCGTCCAGTTGTGGATCGGGGCGGTTAAGGGCGCCAGCTTCGACATCCACTACCTGGTGCAGGATCCCGTCACGCGGGAGGACTGTGTCCGGGCCACGAGCCATCTTGCCTTTGTGGACGAGGCAACCGGCCGGGTGTTGCGGCTGACGCCGGAGCAGAAGGATCGGCTGGCTCCCCACACCCGCGCCCACCCGGTCCCATAGCCTCTGTTCCGGTTCCCGGCACGGCTCCTAGAATGAACAATCCCGACGCATAAGGAGGCGTGGTCGCCGTGAACATGGGCAAAGACATGCACAAGAACATGCATCACAACCTAGGCAACACCTTGCACCAGAACATCCACAAGCAGCACACCCGCAAGAAGAAGTGGAACGAACTCTCGCCGATGGCACGGTTCGGAACCATCTCGGCTGGCATCGTCCAGCTCTCGCTGCTGGTCGCAGCCCAGACGGACATCAGCCGACGCCCGGCTGCGCAGATCCGCGGCAGCAAGGCCATGTGGCGGCTCGCCACGCTGGTGAATTTCATCGGTCCGGCCACGTATTTCACCTTCGGCGTGAAGCGTCGGCCCGGCGCGAAATCGGGTCTGCTGCCCGCCCGTCCATAATCTACTGGCCGGTAGTTTAGGGGCGGCGTTAAATGGGCGCGTTCAGTTTAAGCCTGTAAATTGAACGTATGACCCCAACCAAGAAGCCTGCCCTGCACCGCGCCCTCGGTATCTCCAAGGAGATTGAAGACGCGGCGTGGTTTGTGCTGGGCCCGGGGTTGCTCGGCAAGGCGTCCCCCCTGGACGGCCGCACCAAAACGTGGTCCGTCCAGGCTGCCGCGGAGTTGCTGGAACGCCTCGAACGGGGCGTTCCGGATCCCAAGGCGCCGATGATGACTAACCTGCGCCAGAACCTGGAAGACGCAACCCGCGGGGCGAAGCAACTGGCCGTGGAGCTACTCTTCCTCCAGTCCCTGCCGCTTGCCCACGAGGTCAAGTCGCTGAAGGTCAAGCGGGCCCGCGTCGCCGAGGCGGCATCCTGGCTGGAGCCTGCGCTGGAGCTCCCTGACGAGCTCTACGCGGGCATGACGGACCACGGCGTGATCCGGGACCGCACCGCGGAATTCAACTGGACCATCTGGGACCACCTGAAATGGCTCTGCCGCTTCGTGCAGCATGTCGCACAGCGGCCGGCCCACGTCGTCCAGGCCGCGGTCAAGGATCCGCTGGCCTTCCACCGGCTGGTCGCCGGCACCCCGGATGACCAGCCGGCCATCCGCCGCAGCATTGAGTTCCTGGTCTGGCCCAGCTATTTCGAACCCGTGGTGGCCGATGTCGAACGGCAGGAGATCCGTGACGCTTTCGCTTCCCTCGTGGGTGGGGCCAAGGGGGACAGCGACGAGGACATTTCGGCGGACATCCACCGGATCCGCCTGCACCTGGACCAGCAGGCCGGGCAGCGGATCGACTGGTACTCACGCCAGCTGGTGAGTCAGTGGCGGAAGGTCGGCGACCCCGGCCGCCGCGCCTGGCTCCTGCGCACCCACCACGACAACGCCGAGCTGCTGGGGGAGTGGCGGGACGAGGAAGCGGTGACGCTCGACGTCGAACACCTCCGCCTGCTGGACCCCGGCGTCTCCGCGGGGCTGGTCCAGAATGCCGTTGACGAGGACTACAAGCACCTCGGCTACGTGGAGCGTGAGGACACCAAGACCGCAGTATTCGCCTTCCTGACCGTCATGAAGCCGGGTGACCTTGCGCTCTACCAGAGCTCGGGCAAGGTCCGGATCGGCGTGGTCCTCGGCGAACCGGAGCATGCCAAAGACAACCGCCAGCTCCGCCGCAAGGTCCGCTGGTTCGATGAGGAACACGACGCCACCGGGCTGCCCCGCCACGTGCAGCGCCAGCTGACCACTTCCGGCAACATCGTGGACATCACCCGCGTGATCCAGGCGCTTGAGGCGCTGCTGCCGGCTGAAGCGGAAGCCGAGGACGGCGACGGCGCCGCGCCGGATCCCGCCGTCGAACCGGCCTGTGACGGGTTCCGGCCGCTGCCGCCGGAGTTCGCCGCGTCCCTGCACATGGACCTGGAGCCGCTGCAGGAAATCGCCGAACTCCTCGAGGAGAACCGGCAGCTGGTGCTCTACGGTCCGCCGGGAACCGGCAAGACGTACCTCGCCAAACACCTCGCCGCCGAGCTCGCCGGCGACACCACGGACGAGCGGGTCAAGCTGGTCCAGTTCCACCCGTCGTACGCCTATGAGGATTTCTTCGAGGGCTTCCGCCCGGACAAGACGGACGAGGGACAGGTGTCCTTCAAGCTCGTGGCAGGACCGCTGCGCCGGCTCGCCGAGGAAGCGGCCAAGCCCGGCAACGAGAGCAAACCGTACTTCCTGATCATCGACGAGATGAACCGGGCCAACCTGGCAAAGGTGTTCGGCGAGCTGTACTTCCTGCTCGAATACCGCGACGACCGGATCTACCTTCAGTACAGCCCCAACGAGCCGTTCACCCTGCCGGACAATCTTTACATCATCGGCACCATGAACACCGCGGACCGCTCCATCGCGATGATGGACGCGGCCATCCGGCGGCGCTTCTCCTTCATCGAGCTGCACCCGAAGACGGAACCGGTGAAGGGCTCGCTGCTGCGCTTCCTCCAAGCCCGTGACCTGGACACGACCCCGGCCCTGCTGCTTGACGCTTTAAACGACGCGATCGACGAGTGGGACCGCGACCTCATGATCGGTCCCTCGTACTTCATGAAGAAGTCCGCGCAGACGCCTAAGGGCCTGCGCAGAATTTGGAAATACGAGCTCATGCCGCTGCTGGAGGAGCACTATCACGGGCAACTCAACCGCGCCCAGCTCGAGGAACGGTTCGGACTGGAACAACTCCTGGGCCGCCTGGCGCATGCCTAGGCTGGCCGGAGACGCCATAGCGCTGGACCGCAGTTCGTCGGACCGCAAGGCCTCGGACCACCGGGGTTCATCCGGAGCCGGTCCGGCCGGGCGCGGTTCATCAGGTCGCGGTTCATCC
>NZ_CAKKMM010000257.1:0-5636 GCF_918698205.1 Microbacterium sp. Bi128
GGTCAGCCATATTGGCTACATGGTGTTCGGCCTGGCCATGTCCACCGTGGCCGGTCTGGGCGCCGCGGTGTTCTACGTGGCCCACCACATCACTGTCCAGACCAGCCTGTTCCTGGTGACCGGCCTGATTGAACGCCGTGGCGGCAGCTCGTCCATGGACCGCGTGGCGGGACTGGCCAAGCTCTCCCCGGTCTTGGGGGTCCTGTTCTTCATTCCCGCCATGAACCTCGCCGGAATCCCGCCGTTCTCGGGTTTCCTGGGCAAGCTGGGGCTGCTTCAGGCAGGCGTGGAACTGGGGACGCCGCTGGCCTACGCCCTGGTGATCGGCGGCGTGCTGACGAGCCTGCTGACCCTGCTGGCGATCGCGAGGGTCTGGAACCGGGCGTTCTGGCGCAAGCCCGGGGACGCCGAACACCCCGATCCGGTGCTCCTGGCAGCGCCGGCCGACTCCGCCACGGGTGACCGGGCCGGCAAGACGAATGTGACCCTGCTGCCCCGCACCATGGTGGGCTCCACCCTGGGCCTGGTGGTCTTTGGCGTGGCCCTGACGGTCTTTGCCGGGCCGCTGTTCAGGGTGGCCGACCAGTCCGCCCAGGAGATGCTGGACCGGACCTCCTACATCCAGGCCGTGCTCGGCCCGGACGCGCCCGTGCCGCCGGTGCCCCCGTCGCTCCACCCGGTGCAGGTCCGGGAGGGCGGCGGAAAATGAACCGGAAAAGGATCTCGCTGCGCCAGGAACTGCCGCTGCTGGTCTGGCTCGTCTTTGTCTGGGGCGCGCTCTGGCAGAACTTCAGCCCGGGCAATCTCCTCTTCGGCGCCCTCATCGCGGTGCTCGTGGCGCGCATTTTCTATCTGCCCCCGGTGGAACTCGGCGGCCGCTTCAACGTGCTCCGCGCCGTGCCGTTCGCCCTCATCTTCCTCGGAAAAGTCGTCGCGGCAAGCTTCCAGGTCCTGTACCTGGCCGTGGTCCGCGGCCCCAACGTGGTCAGCGCAGTCGTAGCCGTGCCGCTCCGAAGCCATTCGGACCTCCTGGTCACGGCCACCGGGCACGTGATCTCGCTGATTCCCGGGTCCCTCTACATCCACGGCATCAACGTCCGCAATGCCGAGGACGCGGCCAAGCTGCGCAAAGAGGTCCGGGACACCGAGGCCGGGCTGATCCGGATCATGGGGACCAAAGCCGAACTTTCCGCCCTGACACAGGAGACCGCCGCATGATGCAGACCGTCCTGACGGTGACCGCCGTCGTACTGTCCCTGGCCGCCGCGGGGGCGATCGTCCGGATCGCGCGGGGGCCCTCGCTGCTGGACCGGGTTCTGGCCGCCGACGTGCTGCTGGCCATCTTCGGCGCGGCCCTGTGCATCGACATGGCCGCCAACCGGCACCTGAACAACCTGATGCTGCTCGTTGCGATTTCCCTGATCGGATTCGTCGGCTCGGTCACCGTGGCCCGGTTCGTGGCCGACAGGCGGGAGGGCGTCCGTGAATCCTGACACAGTGATCGACGCCGTCTCCGCCGTGTTCATGGTGACCGGAGCCCTGATGTCCCTCGCGGCCGCCATCGGGCTGCTGCGATTCCCGGACCTCATGAGCAGGATGCACGCGGCCACCAAACCGCAGGTCCTCGGCCTGTTCCTGCTGCTGGCGGCCCTCGGCCTGCAGATGCGCACCTGGTCGGTGTGGCCCGTCCTGCTGGTGGCCTGGCTCTTCCAGCTGCTCACCGTCCCCGTGTCCGCTCACATGGTGGGTCGGGCCGGCTACCGGACCAAGCACCTGCACCCGGAGCTGCTGAGCTCCGACGAGCTCGAGGTGGTAGTCCAGAAGGCCGCCCAGCAGGCGGCCACGCACGGAGCGGACGACGACGACCGCTGAGCCCCCGTCCGGCCCGGCCGGCACGTCGGCGGACGCGGCCGGGGCCTTCGACTGCCGCGGCGGGCGCCGCGGCCAGTCGCGTCAGGTCAGACGACGTCCTGGGTCTTGGCGAAGCGGGTGATCGCGCGCTGGGTGCCGCGGTTGGCGAGCACCTGGATGATGGCGCTGACCGAGGCGGAGATCAGGGCGAACGTCAGGGCCGAGCGCAGGGTGGTGGGAACGTCGTCCTCCTGGCCCTTGGGCGGCTTGTTGCCCGTGGACTTTTCCCACATGGTGTCCACCAGCTTGGTGCCGGCAAAGCCGGCCAGGAGGCTGACGCCGGTGCCGAGCAGCTTGATGAGGATGTTCATTCTTCGGTCTCCTTGGGACGGGAACGGTTTTCCCCTAGCCTAGCGTTCCGGGGTGAGGACCATCCGCAGGGCCTCGACCACGAGTTCGTGATCCGCCTTCTGGGGCAGGCCGGAGACGGTGACGACGGCGACGGCGCCCGTGCCGCGCACGTAAATGGGAAACGCCCCGCCGTGGGCGGCGAACTCCGACTGATCCCACCAGGCGTTGTCCTCGATCCTTCCGCCGGCAGCGCGGGCCCGGAGGCCCACCAGCAGGGACGGGACCTCGTACCGCATGGCGGCGCGCTTTTTGGCGTTGATCCAGCGCTCATTGTCCGGTGTGGCGCCGTCCAGCGCGGCGTGGAAGAGCACCTGCTCGCCTTTGGTGATGTCGACGGCGATGGGCAGCGAGCGTTGCCTGCCCAGCTCGACAAGGAGGAGCCCGAGGTCCAGGGCGTCATCCTTGCTGAACGACGCGAACTGGAGCGCCTCTATCTCGGCCAGCACGCGGCCAATGAGCGCCGCCAGGGAACCCCGCGGCTGCGGCTCATTGGAGTCGGGATCGTATTCCCCGGAGGGATCTTGGGTGACCGGTGTGTGCGACAAAATATTCCAGCTTTCCGGTGGGTGACGAGGCCGCCCGCTGGCGGGTCCGGGGGTCCGGCACGACGACTCTACCAAGAGGGTTTTCCGGGCCGCCGGGACTGCCGCCGTCCGGTCCACGATTGTGACGGCACACCACTGAAATCCCGGCCGTCCGGGTGTAAACTGAGCCAGCCCACAAGGGCGAAAATAATTACGACAGGGGAGCGCCGCCGTCGGGCATCGCCGGAACAATCCGGGGAAACCTTTGGTGGGCGCTGAGAGTGCGGACAGCCGCAGACCCTCGAACCTGATCCGGTTAGTACCGGCGCAAGGGAGTCGAGTTCTCAGGATGCGCGGAGGGCGGCGGAAGCCGAGACCGGCCGGCGCACCCTCCCCTCCTGTTCCTCAGGAGGACGACATGACAGATATTTCAGCACAGCATGGTTCCGCCAGCCGTTCATCCGCCCGGCGCAACTACAGCTGGCGCGTGGTGGACATTGTGGTGGCCGCGTTGATCGCCGTTGCCGGCGGCGTCATTTTCTGGGCCTGGTCCCAGGGCGCGAACCTGATCTCGACTCCGGTCAACGCGGTCTACCCGCCGTTGAGCGGACTCTACGCCGGCGGCTGGATGATCCCGGCAGTGCTGGGCATGCTCATCATCCGCAAGCCGGGCGCCGCGCTCTTCTGCGAAACCGTCGCGGCCACCGGCGAGCTCATCATGGGTTCGCAGTACGGCACCACGGTGCTGATCTCCGGCATCCTGCAGGGCCTCGGCGCCGAACTGGTCTTCGCGGCCTTCCTCTACAAGAAGTTCAACCTGCCCGTCTCCGTGCTGGCCGGCGCCGGCGCGGGCCTCTTCTGCGGCCTGAACGATTCCTTCCTGCCGTGGGGCTGGAACATCGCCTACGAAGCCGGCGACAAGCTCGCCTACATCGTCTTCACCACGATCTCCGGCGCAGTGATTGCCGGCGGACTGGCCTGGCTCGCCACCCGCGGCCTGGCGAAAACCGGAGTGCTGGGCTCCTTTGCCTCCCGCAAGGCCGCCACGGAGCCCGTCTTCTCCTGAGCCCCGTCGCTGAATCCTGCAGAGAATCATGAGATCTTCACCGGGCGTCCGGCCGGCCGCCGTCACGGCCCGCGGCTGGGGCTGGCGGCATGCCGGACGAACCAGGCCCGCCGTCAGCGGCCTTGACCTGGACATCCAGCCGGGGGAGCGCGTGCTCCTGCTGGGGCCCTCCGGCGCCGGCAAGTCGACGCTGCTCCACGCCCTGGCCGGCGTTCTGGGCGACGGCGCGGCCGGCGACTCCGGGGACTCCGGCGACTCCGGCGACGCCGAAGATGCAGACGAGACCGGCAGCCTCCTGATCGACGGTGCCGCGCCACGGGCGCAGCGCGGCCGCGCCGGGCTGGTGCAGCAGGACCCGGAAACGCAGGTGGTGCTCTCCCGCCTCGGCGACGACGTCGCCTTCGGGGCGGAGAACCTCGCCGTCCCGGCGGCGGAGATCTGGCCGCGGGTGCACGAGGCCCTCGACGACGTCGGGCTGGGACAGCTGCCGCTGGACCACCCGACGGCGGCCCTCTCCGGCGGCCAAAAGCAACGGCTCGCGCTCGCCGGGATCCTCGCGATGCGGCCAGGGCTGCTGCTGCTCGACGAGCCGACCGCCAACCTCGACCCCGCGGGCGTCCTGGAGGTCCGCGACGCTGTGGGCCGCTGCCTGGACAAGACAGGCGCCACGCTGGTGGTCGTGGAGCACCGGGTGGGGGTCTGGAAAGACCTGGTGGACAGGATCGTGGTGCTGCAGCCAGGGGCCGCCACGGACTCCGCGGTCTTGATTGACGGACCGCCGGACCGGGTCCTGGCCGAGGCGCGGGACATGCTCATCGGTGCGGGCGTCTGGGTGCCGGGCTACGTCCCGGCGACGCGGATGCGGACACCGGCGCGGGGCGCGGGACAGACTCTGCTCGCGGCCGACGCGCTCGCGGTGTCCCGCGAACGGCCGCGGCGGGCCGGGCTGCGCGACGGCTTCCGCACCATCGCGCCGCGTCCGGTCCAGTCCGGGGTCTCGGTCCGGGTCCGCGCCGGCGAGGCGCTGACCATCACCGGACAGAACGGCACAGGGAAGTCCACCCTGGCGCTGACGCTGGCCGGTCTCCTGCGGCCCGTCGCGGGAACAGTCTCGGCCACGGCGGAGCTGAGCAGCCCGGCCACCGGTCACTCCAGCGGTCGCTCCAGTGGCCGCGTACGCGACGGCGCCGGACCCGATCCCTACCGGTGGAAGGCCCAGCAGCTGATCGCCAGGATCGGAACCGTCTTCCAGGAACCCGAGCACCAGTTCGCTACCGGCAAGGTCCTCGACGAGCTCATGTTCGGCCCGCGCCACCTCGGCTACGGCGAAGACCGCGTGGACGAACTGCTGGAGCGGCTGCGGCTGACGGAGCTTGTGGACGCCAACCCCTACACGCTCTCCGGCGGCGAGAAGCGGCGACTTTCGGTGGCCACTGTGCTGGCGGCGCACCCCCAGGTGCTGGTCCTGGACGAGCCCACCTTCGGCCAGGATGCCAATACCTGGGCCGAACTCGCCTCGTTCCTCTCCGAGCTCCTCGACGCCGGCACCGCCGTCGTGTCCGTGACGCACGACGCCGAATTCAGCGCCGTCCTCGGCGGCGCCGAACTCCGCCTCCGGCCACGGGAAACCGCCGCCGCGGACGCTCCCGGCCCGGATCTCGAGCTGCCGGAGGGGGCCTCGCCATGAGGGACGCGCTGAGCCTGCGCGGCAACCATGCGCTGCCGGAGGGGGCCTCGCCATGAGGGACGCCCTGAGCCTGCGCGGCAATCACGCGCTGCTGACC
>NZ_CAKKMM010000258.1:0-5626 GCF_918698205.1 Microbacterium sp. Bi128
CTTCTCGATGACGTAGCCGCGTCGGCAGTGCCCGGCCTCTTCGAAACCGGCGAGGATGCGGTACACCTGTGCGAATCCGCCGGGGACGCCCTCGGACTGCACCGCCCCGCGCGTGACCACGCCGTATCGATCGAGCAACAGGCTCGCCGTGGCGGTCGCCCGAGCCGCGGCATCCGGTTCGCGCTCCGGAAGCAACGACCAGCGGCCCCCGAGCGAAGGCGGTCGCGGAGCTGCCGTCGGCCGGGGGAGCGTCGCCCCGCGGTACATGCGCGCGCGGGGCGCACGCCGAGCGACCCGGTGCGCCTGGCCGCCACCGCCGAGCAACGACCGCACCGGGGCGAACGTGTCGTTCGTGACGCGACCCGCCCACGTGAGCGCCCACAGGGCGTCGTTGACGGACTGCTCGTTCTCGGCGCTCACCAGTGGCGTCAGCTGCGCGGCGAAATAGGCCCCGCCGCCCGCGAGCGCCCCGAGCAGACGCGCCTCGAGCGAGTCCGGTGCGGGATCGGTCGGATCGTCGGGGTCTTGAAGGGTGAACGGCGCGGCTTCGGCGGGGTGCAGGGCGATCCACCCGTCGCGTCCGGGCAGAGTGCCATGACCAGACCAGACCACTTCTCCCGTGGCCGTCAGTTCGTCGAGGAGGGCCGGGGTGTAGTCGGCCACGCGAGAGGGCAGGACGAGCGATTCCCACGCGCTCGCCGGGATGGGCACTCCCGCGAGCTGCTCGACGACGGCGAGGACCCCGTCGACACCCTCCAGCGGCCGGGTGAGGTGCTGCCAGACCGGGAGGAATCGGGCGTATGCGACGGGCGGCACCGGTTCGACGCTGCCGCGGATCGCGGCGAGCGAGCGCATCCGCAGTCGGCGGAGCACTTCGGTGTCGCACCACTCGGTGTCGTCGCCGCGTCCGCCGGTGGCCTCGGGCAGGAAGAAGCCGCTCGACAGTCGTCCCTGCGACTCGAGCCGCTGCAGCGTGAGCCGCGCGACGGCGACGCCCACGCCCAGGCGCTCGGCCACCGCATCGGTCGTGAACGGACCGTGCGTGCGGGCGAATCGGGCGACGAGATCGCCGAGCGGATCGGCGAGCGGCTCGAGGAAGGCGTTCGGGATGCCGACCGGCAGCGCCGCACCGAGCGCATCGCGCAGGCGCCCGGCGTCTTCGATGCCCGCCACGCGGGACACGCCCGCGATCGTGACGGGGATGGCCCGCCTCTCGTCGACGAGGGTCTTCAGGTGCGCGGACGCCTCGGCGGCGGCATCCGTCTCGGCATCCAGGCGCACGGCGACCTCGGCCGCGTCGAGGGGGCCGAGCAGTCGCAGCAGGTCGGCGACCCCCTCGACGCCGCGGGCGCGGCGTTCGGGATCGAGGCGCTGCGCCTCGCGCTCGAACTGCGCGATCACGTCGGGGTCGAGGAGCTCGCGCATCTCGACCTTGCCGAGCAGTTCGCTCAGCAGGGCCGGGTCGACCGAGAGGGCCGCGGCTCGACGCTCGGCGAGGGGGGAGTCGCCCTCGTACATGAAGGCGCCGACGTAGCCGAAGAGCAGGTCGCGGGCGTAGGGGGAGGGCTGGCTCGTCGTCGTCTCGACGAGTCGGATGCGCCGTTCGCCGATCTGCCGGGCCACCCGCAGCAGCGCGGGGAGGTCGTAGACGTCCTGCAGCACCTCGCGCAGCGTCTCGAGGATGATCGGGAACGACGGATGCCGCCGCGCCACCTCGAGCAGCTGCGCCGAACGCTGGCGCTGCTGCCACAACGGCGAGCGGCGGTTGGGGTTCAAGCGCGGCAGCAGCAGAGCGCGGGCGGCGCACTCGCGGAAGCGCGAGGCGAACAACGCCGACCCGCCGACCTCGTCGGTGACGATCTGTTCGAGCTCGTCGGGTTCGAAGACGAAGAGGTCGGCACCGGGCGGTTCGGCCGCGGCATCCGGGACCCGCGCGATGATGCCGTCGTCACTGGCGACCGCCGCCCCCTCGACGCCGAGACGTTCGCGGATACGCGCGTTGACGGCCAGTGCCCACGGGGAGTGCACCTGCATGCCGTACGGGGAATGCAGGATGATGCGCCAGTCGCCCACCTCGTCGCGGCTGCGCTCGACCGTCAGCGTGCGGTCGGTGGGGAGGGTGCCGGTGGCTTCGCGCTGCTCGGCGAGGTAGGCGAGCAGGTTGGTGATCGCGTTGTCGTCGAGACCCGACTCGCGCAGTCGCTCCTCGGCCTTGCCGCGTTCGGCGCCGGCCAGATCGCGCGAGAACTTGCCCAGTGCCTCGCCGAGTTCGGCGGGCCGGCCGATGCCGTCGCCGTGCCAGAACGGCAGCTTGCCGGGCTGCCCGAAGGCCGGCACGACGTTGACGCGGTCGTGCGTGATCTCGACGATGCGCCAGCTCGTCGTGCCGAGGGTGAAGACGTCGTTGACGCGCGACTCGTAGACCATCTCTTCGTCGAGCTCGCCGACGCGGGCGTTCTGCGACTCGCCCGCGACGAACACCCCGAACAATCCGCGGTCGGGGATCGTGCCGCCGCTGGTCACGGCGACCCGCTGTGCGCCCGGACGGCCGGTGAGCGTGCCCGCGTCGCGATCCCACACCAGGCGCGGGCGCAGCTCGGCGAACTCGTCGGACGGGTAGCGCCCGGCGAGCAGATCCAGCGTCGCTTCGTACGCCGAGCGGGGGAGCGAACGGAACGGCGCACTGCGCTTGACCGTCTCGAACCACTCCTCGACGTCGATGGCTCCCAGCGCCGAGGCCGCGACGGTCTGCTGCGCGAGGATGTCGAGCGGGTTCTGCGGCACCGAGATGGCCTCGATGCGCCCCGACAGCATCCGCTCGGTGACGACGGCGGTGTGCAGGACATCGCTGCGGTGCTTCGGGAACAGGGCGGCGCGGCTCACCTCGCCGACCTGGTGCCCCGCACGTCCGACGCGCTGGAGACCGGATGCCGCGCTCGGCGGTGCCTCGACCTGGATCACGAGGTCGACCGACCCCATGTCGATACCGAGCTCGAGGCTGCTCGTGGCGACGACGCAGCGCAGGGCGCCGGACTTCAGCTCGTCTTCTACTTGCGCCCGCTGCTCTTTCGAGACCGAACCGTGGTGGGCCTTGGCCAGGATCGCGGCCACCCCCGCCGACGAGCCCGCCTGGGCCATCATGGCGGCCGGCACGGTCGGCTCGGGGACGTCGATGCCCTGTCTCTCGGCGTAGATCTCGTTGAGGCGGCCGGTGAGCCGTTCGGCCAGGCGCCGGGAGTTGGCGAACACGATCGTCGAACGGCGCTGGAGGATGCGGTCGACGATCGCCTCCTCGACGTGCGGCCAGACCGACCCCGACATCTCGGTGCTCTCGGGGCGCTCCGAGAACCACTCGCCGTCGACGGCGTCGTCGGGGGCCGGAGCGCCGGGCGGGGGCGGCGGGTTGAGCATGTCGTCGACGGGGACCACCACCGACAGATCGAACGCCTTCGTCGCCTTCGGCGCCACGATGTCGACCGGCTGCGCGCCGCCGAGGAAGCGCGCGACCTCGTCGATCGGCCGCACCGTGGCGGAGAGACCGATGCGCTGCGCGGGAGCGTCGAGCAGCGCGTCCAGCCGCTCGAGGCTCACCGCCAGATGCGCGCCGCGCTTGGTTGCGGCGACCGCGTGGACCTCGTCGATGATCACGGTGTGCACACCGCGCAACGTCTCGGCCGCCTGGCTCGTGAGCATGAGGTAGAGCGACTCGGGAGTCGTGATGAGGATGTCGGGTGGGTCGGTGACCAGCTTGCGGCGGTCGCTCGAACTCGTGTCACCGGACCGCACTCCCACGGTCACGGTGGGGACCTCGATGCCCAGGCGCCGGGCCGACTGACCGATGCCGACCAGCGGCGAGCGGAGGTTGCGCTCCACGTCGACGCCGAGGGCCTTGAGCGGAGAGATGTAGAGGATGCGGGTCCGGGAGGTGTTCGCGGGCTTCTTGACCGCGCCCCGGCCGCGGCGCGGGGGCGCGGCATCCGCCCCCTCGGGCGCCTTCTCGCGGAACACCCGGTCGATCGCGAAGAGGAAGGCCGAGAGCGTCTTGCCCGAGCCGGTCGGAGCGACGACGAGGGCGTTGCGACCGGAGGCCACCGACTCCCACGCGCCCTTCTGCGCGGTCGTGGGCGCCGCGAACGCACCACGGAACCAGTCCTGCGTCGCAGGACCGAATCTGTCGAGTACGTCGGCCATGCCGACATCTTCTCCCGGACCTCCGACATCGGGTCGGGGTTGACGTTCGCTGGCCGCGGAACGCCGGGTGGATCAGACGTCGGCGGTGCCGCCGGCCAGGCGCGCGTCGAGGAACGCGCGGACATCGGCGAGTTCTTCCTCGGAGACGGAGTGCGTCAGACCCGGGTAGACCCGGCCGGTCAGGTCGCTGTGCGCGGGCAGCCACTGCGCGGTCATGTCGATCAGGTGCGGCGGGATGACATCGTCGCGCGACCCCCGCCCCCAGAACACCGGGGGGCGTCGCTCGGCCAGAACGATGTCGCCGGGGAGTTCGCCGCCCGCGGCGTAGCCGGCGAGGACGACGGCGAACGACACCGCGTCCGGAGCGACGCGCAGGGTCTGGACCGCAACCGCCCCACCCTGCGAGAAGCCGAGGAGCCCGACCGGGCGGTCGCTGAGGGTGTCGGCGATCCACGCGAGCAGCGACTCGGCCGCGACGGTGATGGCGGCGGGATCGCGACCGTTCAGGCCCTCGATCGGGTACCACGAGGCGCCGGGCGTCGGCCAGGGCGGCGTGAGCGGGGCGCGCACGCTCGCGATCGCGAAGGCGTCGGGCAGGTAGGGCGCGAGGCCGAACAGATCGTGCTCGTCGGCCGCGTACCCGTGCAGCAGGAGGAGCACGGGACGGTCGCCGATCTCGGCCGGTGGCACCGACCAGCGGACGACGGAGGGATCGAGGATCGGGCGCTCGGTCATGCCGCCCATTGTGGCAAAGACCTCCGACACAGCCAGCGCCCCGGGCGGTCGCGCGTGCCCGCCCCGGTCGCGGCCGGGCCAGCGGCGCGGTGCCGAGCCACGGCATCCGCCCGCAAACGTGGGCATCCGGGCGGTCGGTTGATATACAGGGAACATGCCCGTGCGCACCCCCGACCCCGAACCCGGTGACAACGGCGACGACCGCGACTCGCTGTCGACGCCCTTCTCGGGCGCGCCCGCCGCCCCCAACTCGAACCCGGGCTGGCTCAGCGAGGTCGAACTCGCCGAGGCGCGACGGCGTCTTCCGATGCTGTACGTCGAGGCGCTGCCGGTACGCACCGACGGGATGGGTGCCGTGACCCAGGTCGGCATCCTGCTGCGGGCGACCCCGCTCGGCGAGATGACGCGCACGCTCGTCTCCGGACGCGTGCGCTACGGCGAGACCGTGCGCGATGCGCTCTTCCGCCACGTCGAGAACGACCTCGGACCCATGGCCTTCCCCCTGCTGCCCCCGCAGCCGGCGCCCTTCACCGTCGCGGAGTACTTCCCGCTTCCGGGCATGAGCGCCTTCCACGACGATCGGCAGCACGCCGGCTCGCTCGCCTTCGTCGTGCCCGTCACCGGCACGTGCGAGCCCCGCCAGGACGCCCTCGAGGTCACGTGGCTCTCGCCCGAGGAAGCGGCATCCGATGCCCTCTCG
>NZ_CAKKMM010000259.1:0-5625 GCF_918698205.1 Microbacterium sp. Bi128
GACCAGGGGACCACGAGCACCCGAGCCATCGTGTTCGACCACAGCGGCAGCATCGTCTCCTCCGGCCAGATGGAGCACGAGCAGATCTTCCCCCAGCCCGGCTGGGTGGAGCACAACCCCGCTGAAATCTGGAACAACACCCGCGAGGTGATCGGCTCGGCCCTGTCCAAGGCGAACCTGACCCGGCACGACATCGCCGCCGTCGGCATCACCAACCAGCGCGAAACAGCGGTGGTGTGGGACAAGACCACCGGCGAGGCGATCTACAACGCCATCGTGTGGCAGGACACCCGCACCCAGCCGATCGTGGACGAACTCGCGAAGGACGGCGGGGTAGAACGCTTCAAGCAGAAGGTGGGCCTGCCGCTGGCGACCTACTTCTCGGGCACCAAGATCGTGTGGATCCTCGAGAACGTCGACGGCGCGCGCGAGAAGGCCGAGTCGGGCGATCTGATCTTCGGCACCACCGACACGTGGGTGCTGTGGAACCTCACCGGCGGCATCGACGGCGGCGTGCACGCGACCGATGTCACCAACGCCAGCCGCACGCTCTTCATGGACCTCGAGACCCTGCAGTGGCGCGACGACATCCTCGCCGACTTCGGTGTGCCGCGGTCGATGATGCCCGAGATCCGCTCCTCCTCCGAGGTCTACGGCCAGGTCGAGTCGTCGTCGCTGCTGCGCGAGACCCCGGTGGCCGGAATCCTGGGCGACCAGCAGGCCGCGACGTTCGGTCAGGCCGCGTTCGACCCGGGTGAGAGCAAGAACACCTACGGCACCGGTAACTTCCTCATCTTCCAGACGGGCGAAGAGATCGTCCACTCCAAGAACGGTCTGCTGACCACGCTCGGCTACAAGCTCGGAGACGAGCCGGCTCACTACGCTCTCGAAGGGTCGATCGCCGTCACGGGTTCGCTCATCCAGTGGCTGCGCGACCAGCTCGGCATCATCTCTTCGGCGCCCGAGGTGGAAGCCCTCGCCCGCACCGTCGACGACAACGGCGGCGTGTACTTCGTGCCGGCGTTCTCGGGCCTGTTCGCGCCCTACTGGCGTCCCGACGCCCGCGGCGCGATCGTCGGCATGACGCGCTTCGTCAACAAGGGCCACATCGCCCGCGCCGCTCTCGAGGCCACGGCCTTCCAGACTCGCGAGGTACTCGAGGCCGTCAACGCCGACTCGGGCGTCGACCTCACCGAGCTCAAGGTCGACGGTGGTATGACCGCCAACGACGAGCTCATGCAGTTCCAGGCCGACATCCTCGGCGTTCCGGTCGTCCGACCCGTCGTGGCCGAGACCACGGCCCTGGGTGCCGCCTATGCAGCGGGCCTGGCCGTCGGTTTCTGGGACAACCTCGACGACCTGCGCGCCAACTGGCAGGAAGACAAGCGCTGGGAGCCCGACATGGACCCCACCGAGCGCGACCGCGAGCTGCGTCTGTGGAAGAAGGCCGTCACCAAGTCCATGGACTGGGTCGACGAAGACGTGCGCTGAGCACGCCCCCGCAAACGACGGAACCCCGTCGGCCTCGTGCCGGCGGGGTTCCGTCGTTCCCGGGGCCCTCGGCATCCGGATGCCGGGACTCAGCGCGCGGGTTTCGGGAACGCCGCCCGCACGGCGTCGGACTGCAAGTAGTCCGAGACCCCGATGAGGAGGATCGCGAAGAGGATCTGCTCCGTCACGACCCAGAACGGGTAGAGCCCGGGGATCGCGGCGAGAACGAGCGCCACGATCGGGAAGATGCGGCTGAAAAGCTGCAGGCGCCGGAACGCCCAGTACCAGCCCGCCCGCGCGCGCCAGAGGAAGTAGAACAGCGTCGTGGTGATACCGAGCACGACGAGGCACCGCATCCACACGGCGAAACCGACGTCGTCGCCGTTCAGGGTCATCACGGCGGCCACGATGATCGTGGCGACGCCGAGGAGGAATCCCGCGGCGAGCAGGATCGTCACCGCGCGGAAGGCGCGGCGGACGCGGGGATCGTCGGACGGGTTAACGCGATGATCGGCCTGACGACCGCCCGCGAGGCGGTCCAGACGTCGCAGGGCGGGTTCGAGCTGCATGCGCTCACTGTACGACGCGCGCCGCACCGCGCGATGTCAGGCGGCGGTGACGACGGGTTCGTGGCGCACGGGGAAGTTGACCGAGTTCGCGATGAAGCACCACTCGCGCGCCTGACGGTGCGCGGCGAGAGCGGCCTCGACCATGGACTCCTCCGCCACCACGACACGGGGCCGCAGCAGGACGTCGGTGAACGCTCCCCCACCCTTGCCGTCCTCGACCATGGTTCCGGTGGCCTCATCGCTGTACGAGACGACGACCACGCCCGTGGTCACGCACGCATGCAGGTACGACAGCAGGTGGCACTCGCTCAGCGCGCCGAGCAACAGCTCCTCGGGGTTCCACTTCGCGGGGTCGCCACGGAACGGCCTGTCGGCCGACGCCTCCACGAGCGGCTTGCCGTCCACCTCCAGCGAGACCGATCGGTCGTAGTCGCGGTACCCGCTCGTCCCGGTCCCCCGGTCGCCGGTCCACGTCGCCTGCAGACGGTACTGATGCTCTCCGATCATGCTCCCATCCTGCCCCCTCCCCGCGCCGCGGAGTCCGGGGCGCGGAAGATACGATGGACGGATGCCTGCCACGCCCCCGGATGCCGTCGAGATCGCCGTCGTCGAACGGAGCGGCTTCGTCGAGTCACGGCACAGCGGCGTGGCCGTCGTGCTGTCGCCCGACGGGTCGGAGCACACGGCCCTGGGCGACGTGAGCGCGCCCTTCCTCCCTCGCTCGAGCATGAAGCCGCTGCAGGCTCTCGCGTGCCTGTCCGCCGGTGCCGACCTCACCGGCGAGAGCCTGGCGCTGTCGACGGCGAGCCACTCCGGCACCGACCGGCACGTCGAGGTGGCCCGCGGCATCCTGCAGTCCGCCGGACTGACCGAGGACGACCTGGGGTGCCCCGCGGCGTGGCCGAGCGACACCGCGTCGCGCGACGATCTCGTCCGGGACCACGGCACCCCCTCTCCCCTGCGCATGAACTGCTCGGGCAAGCACGCCGCGATGCTGCTGACGTGCGTGGCCAACGGCTGGTCGACCGCGGACTACCTCGACCCGCAGCACCCCCTGCAGGTGCACATCCGCGAGGTGATCGAGCGCCTCGTCGGCGAGCGCGCCACCACCATGGCGATCGACGGGTGCGGTGCGCCGGTCTACGCGATGAGCCTGACCGGCCTCGCCCGCGCCATCCAGCGCATCGCGACGTCGTCGGAGCGCTCGCCGTTCGCGCTCCACCGCAGCGCCGGTGCGCTCGTGCGCGCCGTCCGCGAGAACCCGTGGACCATCGACGGCCCCGGCCGCCCCGACACCGTCGTGATCGAACGCCTGGGCGTGTTCTCTAAGTACGGCGCCGAGGGCGTCCAGGTCATGACGGCTCCGGACGGGACGACCGTTGCGCTGAAAACGCTCGACGGATCGACCCGGGCCGGCCACGCCGTCGCCCTGCGTCTGCTGGAACGCGCGGGGGCCCTCGACGCGTCCGCGGTCGCCGATACTCTCTCGGCGCTTCCGCTGACCGTTCTCGGCGGCGGAGCACAGGTCGGCGTCATCCGCGCCACGGTCTGAGCGGAGCCGGTCACCGCCGCCGTGGCGGGGCGACCGGCTCAGCGTCCTCAGATGCCGCCGTCGACCGACCGCGGGTACGTGATCGGCTCGTCGGGGACGAGCACCTCGGTGTCGCGGTTGAGGCTCTCCCCGCGGAAGAACGGCTTCGAGCGAGGGAAGGCGTACCAGAGCACCATCAGCACGACGCCGATCGCGAGCGCGCCGATACCGACGACGAACGTCCCTCCGATGCCCAGCAGGACCGTGTTGCCGTACTCGGGGTCGTACATGTCGATCGCCGACTGCACGAACGCGTAGGTCAGCATGAGCGCTCCCAGCAGCGGAAGGATGCCGCGGTAGACGAGGTTCCGTGCCGAGGTGAACAGGTCGCGGCGGAAGTACCAGACGCACGCGTAGCCCGTGATGGCGTAGTAGAACGCGATCGCGAGCCCGAGCGACAGGATCGAGTCCTGCAGGATGTTGTCGCTGATCAGCGTCATGCCGACGTAGTAGACGCTCGCGACGATGCCCATCACGAGCGTGGAGAACGACGGCGTCCGGAAGCGCGGGTGCACGGTGCTGAACCGCTTCGGCAGCGCCTTGTACGCGGCCATCGCGAGCGTGCCCCGGGCCGTGGGGAGGATCGTGGTCTGCGTCGACGACACCGCCGAGATCAACACCGCGACGATGAGGATCCAGCCGAACGGGCCGAAGAGTCCGTCCTTCAGGGCGAGGAACACGTCGTTGGCGTTGTCGGCGTTGGCCAGCCCCGTCCCGTCCTCGCCGACCCCGGCGTACATCATCGCGGCCACCGTGACCGAGACGTAGGTGCCGAGCAGGATGACGGTGGTGAGCAGTGCCGCCCGACCCGGGATGCGCTTGGGGTCCTTGGTCTCCTCGTTGAGGGCGAGACACGTGTCCCAGCCCCAGTAGATGAACAGGGCCAGCAGCACGGCCTCGGTGAAGCCGCTCCAGTCGGTGAAGCCCAACGGGTTGAACCAGGCGAGATCGAACGGCGTCGGGTTCGGCGCGGTGCCGTCGAAGAACTTCCACAGCGCCACCACCACGAACAGCGCCAGCACGAGGTACTGCACCCCGAGGAGGATGTTCTGGATGCGCTCGCCGATCTCGACGCCGCGATAGCTGACGTACGTCATCGCGGCGATGAACGCGACGCCGGTGGCGGTCACGAGCGGCACATTCTCGGCGAGAGACCCGTCACCGATGAGAGACCACAGGTAGATGCCCGCGATCTGGGCGAGGTTGGCGAGCACCACCATCCCGGCCACGGCGACGCCCCAGCCCCCCATCCAGCCGACCCACGGGCCGAATGCCTTCGTCCCCCAGGTGAAGGTCGTGCCACAGTCGGGCACATCGTTGTTCAACTCGCGGTACGCGAAGGCGATGAACAACATCGGAATGAAGGCGATGATGAACGCGATGGGCGCGGAGGCGCCGACGGCGAGGACGACGAAGCCCAGGGTGGCTACGAGCGAGTACACCGGGGCCGTGGATGCCAGACCGATGACGGTCGAGCCCCACAGGCCGAGGGTTCCCGCGGCCAGGCCCTTGCCGGCCGTCCGTTCGGGTGCGGAGGTCATCTGCTGAACCTAGGAGCAGCGACGCTCCGCGGTCAAGCTCTCGGGTTACGCGGCCCGACGGGTGACGTCGAGCACGACGATGGTGATGTTGTCGCGCCCGCCGTTCTCGAGGGCGGCGGCCATCATCGCCTCGACGGCGGCGGCGGGGTCGGGGTTGGCCTCGAGGAAGTGCCGGATGCCGAAATCGGTCAGTTCCTTCGTCAGCCCGTCGGAGCAGATGACGAAACGATCCCCGTCGACCACCTCGAGGCGGAGGTAGTCGGGCTTGACGCTGTCGCTCGGGCCGACGGCGCGGGTGATGACGTTGCCGTACGGGTGGTTCTCGGCCTCTTCCGGGCTCAGCCGGCCCGCGGCGATCAGTTCCTGCACGACGGAATGGTCGGTGGTGATCTGCACGATGTCGTCGTCGCGCAGCAGGTAGACGCGCGAATCC
>NZ_CAKKMM010000260.1:0-5609 GCF_918698205.1 Microbacterium sp. Bi128
GTGCCCGGGGTGCGCGGTGTGCCGGAGCGGGCGTTACGCCCGCGGCGCCTCAATCAGGTCACCTGCGAATGCGGGCGACTGAAAGGGGGCGGCTTCCGGCGTTTTCCGGAACATGCGTGCCGCGAAGTAGTACAGGGGTGCAACAACCACCAGGCCGACAATCCAGGAGAGGTCCACGCCGTTCATCGCTGCGGCAGCGGGGCCCGTGAACATCGCTGTCGCCGAGAACGGAACCTGGATCAGTGCGCCGGCAACATAGGCTCCGATCGCCACCCAGTTGAACCTTCCGTACACTCCGCCGTCGCGCTTGAAGAAGTCTTCAACCCGGTAGTCGCCGTGCCGCAGGAGGTAGTAATCGACCAGGTTGATGGCCGTCCAGGGAACCAGGACGTACATCAGGAAGGAGAGGAAGTTCGTGTAGAAGAAGATGAAATTGTCACGGGCGAACAGCGCGATCATCAGGGCTAGGGTGAAGAGGAGGATTGACGCAATGGTCCGGGTCTTGGCGTGGGGCAACCAGGCCGGCCTGAACGTCTGCCCAATGGTGAGGGTGCACAGGACCCCGCAGTAGAGGTTCATGGCGTTCGACGCCGCAACGCCAAGGCAGAAGATTCCGATGATCACCATGGTCCATGGCCCGAGCAGGGCTCCCAGGCTCCCTACTATTTCGACGCTGCTGCCATCGTTGATCAGCGCCAGTGCGAGCGTTCCCACCAGGGCACCCAGGACCATCGGGAAGAGTGTTCCCAAGACGCAGCCTGAATAGGACGCCCAGAACGCCGGGGCCGAGCCGGTGCCCTGAGGCATGTAGCGGGAGTAGTCCGAGACGTAGGGAGCGTAGGCGAGCTGCCAGAGGGCGGAGACGGAGATAGTGGCCATGAAGCCGACCCAGTTGAAGTTTCCCTGGTCCAGGAAGCTGGCCGGCAATCCGTGGACGGCCAGGATCCAGACGAAGGCCAGCACCAGCGCCAGACCGGCCACGATGCTCAAGATGCGTGCATAGGCGTGGATGAGCCGGTAGCCGAAGATGGTGGCCACGACGCTCACGACGCCAATGACAATGATGCCTGCATCGACGCTGATGCCCGGGGTGACTGCGGCCAGCGCTTGGCCGCCAAAGACGAGGTTCGCCGCAAAGAACCCGATGTACATGACCACCACGATGACCACGATCAGCAGTGCCCCGTACGAACCGAACTGGCCGCGGGTCTGAATCATCTGCGCCACGCCCAGCTGCGGGCCCTGGGCCGAATGCAGTGCCATGAAGATGCCACCGACAACGTTCCCAATGATGATTCCGACGATTGCCGGCACAAAGCTGAGCCCGAACACCGTCGTCGCGAGTCCCCCGGTCACGATGGTCATGATCATGATGTTGGAACCGAACCAGATGGTGAAGAGGTCCCGGGCCTTGCCATGGCGTTCGTGGGCCGGGATGGGTTGAATGGTCTTGTCCTCGAGCCGGGGTACTTCGGCTGTGACGGCGTGAGTGGGTCGAGCGTTCATGATGCGTTCCGGGAGTTCATGGGAACCTCTTTGTTCTGTCCCGGCACTTCGTCGAGCACGGGATCTGATGTATCAATCATTCGTGACTTTTGTCACAGTGGTAATCCGGCGATTGAATAGTTGCCGTAGACCCGTTCATACATATGTATAAATCAGGCGCGAGAGCCCAGCAGTTGTGGTCAGACGGTGGCCGCTTGCAGCTCCTCAGTGACGTTGGCGGTGGCCTTGCTGCGGTTCACCATCAGGGCGAGGAGGTCGAAGACCAGCGTCGCCGCAGCGACTGTGGTGATGTCCGCATGGTCGTACGCCGGAGCGACCTCGACGACGTCGGCGCCCACGATGTTGATGCCGTTCAATCCGCGGAGCAGCGCCAGCAGTTCGCGGGAGTGGAGCCCGCCCATTTCCGGGGTGCCGGTGCCCGGGGCGTAGGCCGGGTCCAGGACGTCGATGTCGATGGAGACATAGACCGGGGTGTCACCCAGCCGGTCCTTGACGCGCTGGATCGCGGCCGGAACCCCGATGACGTCCAGGTCCGAGCAGCGGATGATCTGAAAGCCGAACTCGTGGTCGCGAAGGAAATCGTTGCGGTCATAAACCGGGCCGCGGATGCCGACGTGCATCGACTTGTCCTCGACCAGAAGGCCTTCCTCGAAGGCCCGGCGGAAGATGGTTCCGTGCGTGACCGGCTGGTCGAAATAGGTGTCCCAGGTATCCAGGTGTGCGTCGAAGTGGAGCAGGGCCACGGGGCCGCGGACCTTGTTCAAGGCCCGCAGCATCGGGAGCGCGATGGTGTGGTCGCCGCCGATGGAGATGAGCCTCTTGCCGGAGCCGGCGTCGCCAAGGAGCGGGAGGGCCTGTTCCTCGATCTCGCGGACTGCGCGGGCGAAGTCGTAGGGGGTACAGGCGATGTCGCCGGCGTCCACAACCTGGGCTTCGTATACCGGCTCAACGTCGAGCTCAGGGTGGTAGCCGGGGCGCAGGAGCCGCGACGCTTCACGGACAGCGGCCGGACCGAAGCGGGCGCCGGGGCGGTAGGAGGTACCGCCGTCGAACGGGACACCGACGATCGCAATGTCGTAGTCCGGGACCCGGTCAATCTGAGGAAGCCGGGCAAAGGTGCCCAGGCCCGCGTAGCGGGGAACTTTTGTTGCGTCGACGGGGCCGATTGGCTTGTGCGTGGTCATGACTGGGGTCCTCCGGTTGCTGTGGTTTCAGTCGGCCTGGCAATTTCTTCCTGCGCCGGTCGAGGTCTATGCCTTAACTATTAGTGATCGGCGTCACGCGGTACATCCGCCGATTGACTACAAAGAGCCGAGAGGCTTATACATATGTATAAGCGGCCTGGGGGCGGCCCCCGGACTCATGAACAGGAACCGCGCATGGCGATCACCGTGGCCGAACTGCTTGCCGAACCCCAGCTGGGACTGAGCCTTCTGGCGGGCTCCGCCGGTCTGGGCAACCGGGTCACCTGGGCCCACACCTCCGACCTGCCGCGCCTGTGGGAATGGGTCACCGGCGGCGAGCTCATGATGACTAACGGGCTCTCCATTCCGGCCGATCCCGAGGGGCAGGTTGAGCTTGCCGAGGCACTGGCGATCGGCGAGCAGATGCACGCCCCTGAACTCTGTCTCGAGTTCCTCGATGCCTGTGACCGCTTGCCGTTGCCGCTCATCAGCATCCCCTACCCGCTTCCGTTCATCGCCATCGCACGTTCGGTCGCTGAGTCTTCGTTGCTCGAAGAGTCCCGCAGGCTGCGCCAGACGGCCCGTATTTATGACCTGCTGCGGCTGGCGGGGCCATCTGAGGGCAACTGGCTGGGACTGATCCTGGGTATCGAAGCCGAACTCGATGCCAGCCTCTTCGTCATTGATCGACGGTGCCTGCACGCCTGGCATCCCGGAGGCCAGCCGCTGCCACCGGGCCTCAAGCAGCAACTTGAACCGCTGACCAGCAAGTCACCGGTGGCCAGCAAGAAGTTCCAGTGGCATCGGTTGGGGGAAGGCCACCTTCTGATGATGGATATTCCGACTCACGCCAACGCGCTTCTGGTGGTGCTGCCGAAATCCGAACCGCTCCCGGACGCGGTAGTGCTGCTCCATGCGGCCACAGTCCTGGGACTCGAGCTGTCGCGGACGGTGCTGTCTCTCGAGAACCAGCGCCGGCTGGGTGCGGAGTTCCTTTTGCAGGCCTTTGACGGGCGCCTGGGCATAGCCGACATTGAAAGCCGACTGCCTGAGTTCGGGATTTCGTCACGGGAATTCCTCATCATCTCTATGTCCAGCGACGACGGTGAGCGCCTGGCAGGGATCCACGTTGATCTCTGGCGACACGGCTACCCGACGGCGTGCCAGCGCAGATTCGACACAATCCATTTGGCTGTCGCAGCAGACTGCACCGATGATCTGCTGCGACACACGGTCCCCTTGGACGTCAGGATCGGGATCAGCCGGCCGTCCGCGGCCGCTGGTGAGCAGAGAGCTCTTCAGGAATCGATGTGGGCACTTGGGACGGCGTCAAGCACCGGCGAGCGGTTGGTCCGCTATGCCGAGGGACCCTCGTGGCTCGGGCTCACCAGCTTTGAGGAAGGCCACGCCCTGGTCCAGCGGCTCCTCGGACCCATTTTTGAGTACGAACAGCGGGAAAACGGGGACCTCATCGTCACGCTCAAGACGTTCCTCGACACGCAACGGTCCTGGCAGAAAACGGCAGCCGCCCTGTTCGCGCATCGGCAGACCATCATCTATCGCATCCGAAAGATCAGCGAGCTGACGGGCCTCGATATGACCGAAACCTCCACTCTGGCGCAACTGTGGTTTGCCCTGCAGATCCATGAAGCCATGGACCTCCAAGACAATCCGCGGCGCCTGCCGTCGGCTGAGGTCAGCACTCCACGACGGCAGTACCGCTGACCACGGCGCTCATCATCACGTGTCTGCCTCACCACGGAACCGGGCGGACCATGCGCACGGCCGCCCAGCTCAGTCTGCTCGGCTACACCGTGGTCCCGCACATCGCGGCCCGCAGCCTGGCGGATCGCACCCAGCTGGCCGGCATCATCCGGGAATGTGCTGGGTACGGCATCCCGGAAGTGTTCGCGGTTGGCGGTGACGCCCCGCAGCCCGCGGGTCCCTTCGCCGATGGCGGCGAGCTGCTGCGCGAGACCGCCGAAATCAGCGGCGCCCAGATGGCCGTTGGGGTCGCCGGGTATCCGGAGGGTCATCCCGGCATCGGCCCGCTGTAGCTGCTCGAATCATTGTTGGCCAAGCAGGAACTTGCCTCCAACGTCGTCACTCAGATGTGCTTCTCGGCAGACAGTATCCATAGCTACACGGCGATGCTGCGTCGCGAGGGAGTCATGCTTCCGGTCCTGGCCGGGGTTGCCGGGGCCGTCCAAGAACCAGGCTGATTGCACTGGCAACGAAGATCGGCGTCGGAACGTCCCTGTGGTTCCTTAGCCGGAAACGACCGCTCGCCCGCCGCCTCCTGAGCGGCGAACGCTACTCGCCCGGGACTCTCATCAACGAGCTGACCGCCCGGCCTGTCGTCGACGGCATCCATCTCTACAGCTTCAATTGTTTTGACGAGTTACCCGGTACCGTCGCCGCTTCGTCGACGGAACCCTCCGCCACAGGGCTGGAAACGTTGACTGGAAATGCGTCGCCCGGCTAGTCGCCTGTTTTAGGACATAAGAAAACCCCTCCGTCCCGGCCAAATTCGCCGGAACGGAGGGGTTCGGGGGGCCCCCTGTCGGATTCGAACCGACGACCCCCGCTTTACAAGAGCGGTGCTCTGGCCAACTGAGCTAAGGAGGCATTCCTGCTTCCCGACACAACTCCGGGCCACAAAATGGCGCGGATGCCAGGACGCTAGACAAGATTAGCCCACCGACGCCCGGTGAGAAAAACCCAGAGAAAAACGCGCAACGCCCCTCCCGCCCAGCGAAGGCCACGGCGAAGGCCTGAAGCGAAGACTAAAAGCAATGGCCCGGCACCGGAACGATCCGGGGCCGGGCCATCAACTTGTGGCCTTCAACTGCGCGCCTTCAACGGCATGTGCCCTTGTGCGGTTACTTCTTAGCGTCGACCGCGGCCTGCATGTAATGG
>NZ_CAKKMM010000261.1:0-5608 GCF_918698205.1 Microbacterium sp. Bi128
CTGCCAGTCCGCGGAAGGGCCGGCCGGCCCGGCGCTTTGCCTTCAACCGGGAAGCGGGTTTCGTGTTGGGCCTGGACATTGGTGCCGCGACCACCACCGCCGCCGTGGCCGACCTCCGCGGCACGGTGATCGGCCGTTCCAGCGGGAGCTTCCGTGCGGCGGACATCCCCGCGCAGGAGCGGATCGGCGTCGTCGATCTCGCCTGCCGCGAGGCGCTGGAAGCGGCGGGAGCTGACCCGGGCAGGGTCCTGGCCGTCGGCGCCGGGATCGCAGCGCCGGTGGACCGCGACGGCAACGTTCTGGTGACGCAGCGGTTTTGGAGCCTGTTCGACGTCGGGCTCCGCTCCGCGCTGAAGGAGCTGCACGGCTGGACCGTGCTCCTGGAGAACGACGCCAACCTGGCTGCGCTCGGTGAGCGCTGGCGCGGGTCCGGCGTGGGCGTGGATGATCTGGTGGTGCTCCTGGCCGGCGAACGCCTCGGCGCCGGCGTGATGGAATCCGGCCGCCTGCTCCACGGCCGCGGCGGGGCCGCCGGCGAGATGGGCTATCTGGACATGGTGGAGGGTGTTGGCTCCAGCGACGGCATCGCCGCCCTGGTGCGGCAGTGGTCGGCGGCCGGCGGCGGACCCTCCGCGGGCGGCCCTGCCAGTGCGCCGCGCGTCTTCGCGGACGCGGCCGCGGGAGACCCGGCGGCCCTGGCCATCCTGGACCGGATTTCGGAGCGCATGGCCCGGGTCATCGCCTCGATCGCGAGCCTGATCAACCCCGAGCAGGTGGTGATCGGCGGCGCCGTCGCCGAGTCCGCCGGGGCGCTCCTGCCCGGCATCACAGCGCTGCTTCCCCGCTTCACCGCGACTCCCCCGCGGGTGACAGTCTCACCCCTGGGCGACGCGATCGTCACGGCGGGCGCGGTCCGGCACGCCCTGGACTACGTCGAGGCGAATGCCTTGGAGCTGGCCCTCCCCGCGCGGGGCTGACCCGGATCCGTTGCCTTAGTCCGGCATGATCATGGTGCGCAGGTCCAGCTGCCGCAGCACCCGGTCCGCGACTTCTGGGTCCATGCCCGGCTCGTTCCGGGCCGCTACGACTTCCCGGCGGGCCGCATCGAGGGCGATCGTCTGCACCGCGATCGCCAGTTCCCGGCCACGCTTACGCTGCTCCCCCGCGCTTTCATTCCGCAGGCTCCCGTCCAGCAGCTCGGCGTGCAGCCGGGTCATTTTCTCCTTCACGAGCGCCACCTTATCCGCCGGCAGCTCCTTCATGAGCTCGTTGTCCTTCAGGGCCACGATGGCTGCCTGTTGCGCCCGGCTTGCCAACACGCGGGCGGCGTCGCGTTCTTCGGAACCGTCCTCGGACGCCTTCAGGACCCGCATGAGCCACGGCAGCGTCAGCCCGGGCAGCACCAGGGTGGCCAGCAGCACGGCGCAGGCGATCACCAGCAGCTCGCTGCGGGCCGCGAACGGCGTGCCGTCCGCAACGGTCAGCGGAAGAGCCAGGGCCAGCGCCAGGGTGGCCAGGCCGCGCATGCCGCACCACGTGAGTATCAGCACGTCCTTGGCCGAAGTAGGGCGCAGAACATCCTTCCTCGCCCGGGAGAGGCCGGACATCATGGCCAGCCAGGCGAAGCGTGCGGCGAACACCAGGACGCACACCACCGCAGCCGTCCCGACCATGCCGAAAACGCCGCTGCCTTCGTCGTGGATGACCTGCCGTACTTCCAGGCCCACCAGCCCGAACGCCAGGCCGGTGACCAGCAGTTCCACGACGTCCCAGAACGCGGTGCGGGTGACCCTCTCCGCGGCGTCCCCGGGCCGGGAGTGGCGCTGCATTTCCAGCGCGGTGACGACGACGGCGATCACCCCGGAGGCGTGCACCTCCTCAGCCAGGATGTAGGCGGCAAACGGCACCACTAGGGTGACGGCGCTCCGGGCCACCATGGAGGTCACCAGGCGGGTGATCAGGCTCGTGAGCCAGCCCATGCCGATCCCCACAACCACCGCGATCGCAGCTCCCAGGACAAACTGGAGGACGACGTCGGAGGCGATCTTGGTGCCGGCGACGGCCGCGGCCACGGCCGCCTGGAAGATGACGATGGCGGCGGCGTCGTTGAACAGGCCCTCGCTCTGGAGCACGTTGATGAGCCGCCGCGGCATGTGGACCCGGCTGGCGATGGAGTCCACGGCCACGGGATCGGGCGGGGCCACCATGGCGCCCAAGGCGATCGCGGCCGGTATGCCGATGCCCGGGATCATGAGCCAGGCCGCGCCCGCGACCACCGCCGTCGAGACCACCACGAGCGCGACGGCAAGCATCAGCAACGTGCGCCAGCGGACCCGGAAAACAGCCCACGAACTGCGCTGCGCTGTCGCGAAGAGCAGCGGAGGCAGGAAAATGGGCAGGATCAGCTCGGGCGGGATCTGGATCTCCGGGAAGCCGGGGATGAACGTCAGGGCAACGGCCAGGATCAGCATCAGCACCGGGTAGGGCAGCCGCAGCTTCTCTCCGAGACCGACAGCGCCCACCGTAGCCAGCAGAAGTCCAACGATGAGTGCCAACTGATCCATGTGCCCGCTTTCCCCGGAGGCGGGCCGGGGCATCCCGGGTGGATGCGCGGACCGCCCCCACCACCCTATCGGGAAGAGTCCTGGGCTAGCCCAACGTTTCCAGCGCTGCCGCGAGCGGGAGCGTGCCGTCCCGGAACTCGATGGTGCGCCCGATCGTGGCCGGCAGCCCGAGGACCGCCGCCGCCACCAGGGCGACGTTGGCCCGGGCGGTTTCGGTGCCGTCGGACGTGTCGGCGGGGTCGACGTCGATCATCCCGTTGCCGGGTCCCGCGGTCAGCGTTCCGGGGCCCAGGACGGTCCAGTCAAGGCCTGAACCGCGCAGGTACTCATCCGCCGCGGCCTTGGCTTCGGCATAGGCGAAGAAGCCGTTGTCCGCGGGGACTCCGTGGTCCGGCCCGGCCCCGAAATAGGACACCATGACGTACCTGCTGACGCCGGCTTCCGCCGCGGCGTCCATGGAACGGATCGCGGCGTCGCGGTCCACGGCGTAGGTCCGTTCGGGGCTGCCGCCGCCGGCTCCGGCCGACCACACCAGGGCGTCGTGTCCGCGGAGGGCTCCGGCGATCTGCGCCGTCGTCGCGTTCTCCACATCCAGCAGCGCCGGTGTGGCGCCGGTGTCCGTGACGTCGGCCGCATGGTCCGGGTTGCGGATAAAGGAGGTCACCCCGTGCCCTTCCGCCGCGAGGATCCTGGACAGTTCCAAAGCCACCTTGCCGTGGCCGCCGATAATTGAGATGCGCGTCATGGTCCCATTCTGTCCCACCGGACAGCGAACTGCTGCCCCATGGTCCACAAGTTGGTGGTGGTCCAGTAGATCAGGACGCCGATGGGGAACAAGATCCCGCCCACACCGAAGACGACCGGCAGGCTGTACAGCAGCACCTTTTGCGGGCCCATGAACGGAGGCGCCACGGCCTCGCCGGACAAGCTCCTGGCCATGATCTGCCGCTGCGTGATGAGCTGCGAGGCCGTCATGGCCAGGATCATCGCAATGGAGAGGATCCACACCGAGAGCTGACTGCCGCCGACGCCGTGCAGCAGCGAGGCCGAGAGCGGGGCGCCGAAAATCGTGGACTCGTCGAACTGCGCGACCTGTTCGGGGCTCATGGCCCCGACGGCTTCGCCCTGGCCGGCCGCGGCGCTGATGCCGGACAGCATCTGGAACAGCGCGAAGAAGAAGGGCATCTGGATCAGCAGGGGCAGGCAGGCGGAGAACGGGTTGGTGCCGTGCGCCTTGTAGAGGGCCATCTGTTCCTGCGCCATGGCCTGGCGGGAGAGCGGATCGGTCTTGCCTTTGTATTTGTCCTGGAGCTTCTTCAGGTCCGGCTGCAACCGCCTCATGCGCTGCTGGACGTTGACCTGTTTGAGGAACACCGGGATCAGGGCGGCGCGGATCACCAGCACCAGCCCAATGATGGACAGCGTCCAGGTCCAGCCGCTGGCCGCCGGCATGCCGATGGCGCTGAGTCCGTCATGGAAGCCCGCCATCATGGCTGAGACCAGCCATTTGAACGGAGCCATGATGGTGCCAAGAAGGTCCACTGATATCCCCAACCGTCAGTTGCTGCAAAGCTACGGCGAAAAGTGCCTCTTGTCACGGGCGCGCGTTGCGGGAAGGCACACGGCTGACCAGGAGACGATTCAGCCGGTGTCCGGGCGTGCCCGCACTGCGCTGACGCCGTTGATTTTTAGGCTGATCTGAATTGCACGCAGGCGTCCAGGCCGGTGGTGCCCGGTGCGGGCCCGGGGGCCCTGGGCCTGAGTGTTGCTTCTGCCCCGCTGGCCCGGGCCAGTTGGTGCACGATGGACAAACCGAGGCCGCTGCCCTCGCCGCCCTGGGTGCCGCGCCAGAAACGGCCAAATGCCCGTTCGCAGTCTTCCGGGGAAAGCCCGGGGCCCTCGTCCAGGATGTGCAGTTCGATGGTGCCTGGCTGTTCACCGTGGGAGACCACGAGCTGGATCAGTGACCCCGGCGGGGCGACGGCGAGGGCGTTGTCGATCAGGTTGTCGATGATTTGCTCGGCGGCCCCGGGCAGGATCAGGATGTCTGCCGCAGGCGGGCCGTCCAGGCTCAGGCGCACACCGGTCTCCTCGGCGAGGGCCTCCCATTGTTCCTTGCGGGCCTTCGCTGCCTCGACGAGGTCGGTGGTGACCGGCGCGGCCGGGCTGCCTTCGGCCTTGCTGAGCAACAGCAGCCCGTCGATGATGCGCTGCAGCCGGTACGTCTCCTCCAGCGAGGCGGCCACCATGGTCCGGCCCGCTTCCGGGTCGGCGGGGATCGTGTCGTGGGCGTTCTCGAGCCTGAGCCGCAGCCCCGTCAGCGGGGTGCGGAGCTGATGGGAGGCGTCGGAAGCGAAGCCGCGTTGTTGCTCGAGCAGGTGTTTCATCCGGTCCGCCATGCGGTTAAAGGAACCCGCGAGGGCTTTGATCTCGGGGGCGCCCCCTTCGTCGGTTCGGGTGTCCAGGTTTCCGTCGGCGAGCAGTTCCGTGGCGTCCCGCAGCCGCTGGAGTCTCCGGGTCACGGCGCCGGCCATGACGTAGGCCAGGATGCCGGCGAGCAGTACCGTGGTTCCGGCGACAGTCCAGATGGTACGCAGCTGGCCGTTCACCTGCTCGGCCACGACCGACGCCGGATACGTCAGCCGGACGACGCCGGAAATCTTCTCACCGCTGAGGACGGGAACGGCGACGTAGAGCAGGTCCAGGCCCAGTGTCTGGGAATACCGTTGGCCCGCGTTGATCTGACCGGTCAGTGCGGAGGCGATCTCGGGCCGCGAACTGTAGGGCGATCCGGTGGCCGCCTGATCGTCGTCCGAGGTCGCCACGGCCGTCCCGACGGCGTCGACGATCACCACACGGGCCCCGCCCGCCTCCCCATACCGGCGCACGTCGGCCGCGACTTCCGGAGGCAGTGGACCGCCGGCTTTCAACGCGTCGCCGGCCCGGCCGGCCAGGAGAAAAGCGTCGCGTTCAAGGGACGTGGTGAGGCGCTCCCGTTCCACACGGACCAGATAGTTTCCCAGCGGAATGTCCTGGACCAGGAC
>NZ_CAKKMM010000262.1:0-5585 GCF_918698205.1 Microbacterium sp. Bi128
AGGCCTTCCGGCGGAACTCAAATGGCCCAACGACGTCCTGGTCCGGGGCCGGAAGATCGCCGGCATCCTGGCCCAGCTCGGCCCGCTCGGCGCTGGCGGCGCGCCGCCGGTCATCCTCGGCACCGGCCTGAACGTCACGCTGACGGAGCCCGAACTCCCAGTTCCCACCGCCACCTCCGTGCTGCTGGAGAATCCCGACACAGTGGACCGGACGGAGCTCCTGAAGAGCTACCTGTCCCGCTTCGCCACCCTGTACCGGAGTTTCTGCAACGCCGACGGCGACCCCACCGCCGGCATGGCCGGTGGCCCGTCGCTGCACAAACGCGTGGAGCACCTCCTCTCAACCCTCGGCAAGCAGGTCCGGGCCCAACTCCCGGGCGACCACGAGATCATTGGCCACGCCACGCGCCTGGACGAATACGGCTCACTCCTGGTGGTCGATGCCGCGGGCCATGAACATGTGGTGACCGCCGGCGACGTCGTGCACCTGAGGCCGTGGAACCCGGCCGGGACCGGCGGCCAGGGCACCGGCAGCGGCGGAGCAGAAAGCGGCTATGCGTAGAGTGCTCCTGCCGGGAGAGCAAGTGATTGTGGTGACCCGGCCCCAGCCCAGGATGCTCATTGTCCCGGCGCTGATGTTCATTGTTGTTCCGGCCTTGGCCGCGTACGCCTGCGCCTGGGTTGTCAAGGGCGGTCCGGCGCGGCTCGTCCCCCTCGTCCCGAAAGAGTGGACGCCCTGGCTCCTCGCCGTGTGCCTGGCGTTGGCGGCGTGGGTGCTGCTGGGCTATTGCCTCCCGCGGGTCATTGCGTGGCACGCCACCCGCTACATCCTCACCAGCCAGCGCATAGTTGCCCGATACGGCATGTTACGGCGGCGCGATGAACAGATACCCCTCGCCGCCGTCCGGCATGTGGCCATTGAGCAATCCTTGTTGCAGCGCCTATTGCACTCCGGGAATATATCCTTGGAGACCGGGTACCCCCTTGGAACGGTGGTCCCCGATGTCCCGGAGGTCGCGACATTCCGTAATTTCCTGCTGGACGCCATCGACGACCTCCCGCAGGGCGAGGCGTCCGGCGCCGATGGCATGACCTACAACCCGGGCGAGGCCTGGCCGTGGGAGACGAGAGAAGGTGGAAGAGATGAACGCTGAGAACGTCCACCAGGACATCGATCTCGCTGCCCCGGATTTGCCCCGGGAGCCCGAGGACACCGCCGGTTCGGCTGCCGCCGACAGCGACGCCGGGACCGCCTTCGGCGCCCAAGCCGGCGCGCTCATCGAACCCGCCGCCGAACCCGAACTCGAACCCGACGAAGTCGAGCCCAACGAACCCGCCGAACCTGAACCCGTGGCCCCGCCCACCGGCACGATGTCCGCTGAACGGCTTGCCGCCAAGGCCCTGGAAGCGCGGCTGCTGGGCGGAGAACGCAAGCTTCGGCGTCGTGAAGTCGCCGCCGGTGCGGGGCTCTCGCTGCTCTCTGCCCGGAAACTTTGGCGCGCCCTGGGTTTTCCCAACCTCGGGGATGAAGATGTCGCCTTCACCGAGCGTGACCAGGCCGCCCTGTCCACCATCGTGGACCTGGTGCGCGACGGCAAGCTCACCGAGGAAGCCGCAATCTCCATCACCCGGGCCATCGGCCAGATGACCGACCGGATGGTGGTGTGGCAGATCGAGGCCCTCGTGGAGGACATGGTCCAGGAACATGGCGTCACTGACGCCGTCGCCCGCAAGCGGCTCGTCAGCGAGTTGCCGAACCTGATCGACCCCCTCGAGGAGATGCTCGCCTACTCCTGGCGCCGCCAGCTCAACGCCGGTGTGCAGCGCCTAGCCGTCCGGGCCGAAGCCGGGCTGCAGTCCAGCGAAGAGGGCCGCGAAGGCGACGAGGACGATGCGCCCCTGCCGTTGGCCCGGGCGGTCGGCTTCGCCGACCTTGTCTCCTACACCAGCCTGTCCCGCCGGATGAACGAGAAGACGCTCGCCCAGCTGGTGCAGCGCTTCGAGAACAAGTGCGCCGAAATCATCTCGGTCGGCGGCGGCCGGCTGGTCAAGACCGTCGGCGACGAGGTCCTGTACATTGCCGAGACTCCGGCGGCCGGCGCCGAGATTTCCCTGGCCCTGTCCCGCGCCTTCACCGACGACGAGATCCTGCCCCAGGCCCGCGTGGCCATGGTCTGGGGCCGCATCCTCTCCCGCCTCGGCGACATCTACGGACCCACCGTCAACCTCGCCGCCCGCCTTACGGCTCTCGCGGACCCTGGAACCGTGCTGGTGGATTCGATGACCGCGGCCGCGCTGGAGCAGGACGAACGCTTCGTCCTGGTGCCCCGGCCGGCCGAGGACGTCCGCGGGTTCGGTGAAATCCACCCGGTGCAGCTGCAGCCCGGCAGCGGCCGGGGCCTGATCCTGGACTGAACGCCGGATCAGCCCGGCGGCAGGCCGTGGCGGGCTTCTCAGCTGAGCGGCGCGTATGCAATAGTCGGACCGGCAGTTGCGATCCGGCCGGGTTGTGAACGCCGTCAACCCCCGCGCACCAGTGAAGCCGCGCACCACTGTATTGAGGACCGCCATGAACCCATCGCCAGACGCCCCTATCCCGCCCTCGGACGGAAAACAGGGACCTCTACTGCGCTGCGGGTACGGCACGGACCGGGGACTGCGCCGCGAGGCGAACGAGGACTCCTTCATTGCCGCGGACCCCGTCTTCGCCGTGGCGGATGGCATGGGCGGGCACGAGGCCGGCGAAGTTGCCAGCAGCATCTGCGTGCGCACCCTGGCCGAGCTGCCACAGTCCAAGACCGGCAGCCGGGATGCGACGGCGGACATCCTGCAGGAGTACCTGCTCATGGCCGATGCGGGCATCCGTCACGCCACCGGATCGCGTGCCGGAACCACCCTGTCCGGCGTCGTGGTGGTGGAACAACAGGACGTTCCGTACTGGCTTGTCCTCAACATCGGAGACTCCCGCACGTACCGGTACAGCCACGGCCAGCTCGCACAGATCAGCGTGGACCATTCCGAAGTCCAGGAACTCCTCGACACCGGCCAGATCACCGAGGCCGAGGCCGCCGTGTACCCCCGCAGGCACGTGGTGACACGGGCGCTGGGAACCGGGGATGACTCCGAGGCCGACTTCTGGCTGGTTCCCCTTGAAGACGGCGACCGGATGCTGGTCTGCTCCGACGGCCTCAACGGCGAACTCAGCGATGAGAAGATCGCCGGCATCCTCGCGGCCGAGGCCGACCCCCAGACGGCCGTGGACGAACTGATCCAGGCGGCCTTGCGCAGCGGCGGCCGGGACAACATCACGGCGATCGTGGTCGACGCCCGGACTGCAAACGTGGACGAGCCCGCCTGACCTCGCGGTCAGCGTCAGACCAAATTCGCGGGTCGTCCCTTAGGATCGCGGGCATGGGGACTCAGCCGGATCGAAGGAAAGCAGCGGGCACTGCCGCAACCCTGATCGGAGGGTCGGCGGAAATAATGGACTTCCTGATCCCGCTCTGGGGCGGCATTGAACTCGGCGTCGGGCCAAGCGCGATCGGAGCCCTCGTCGCCGTCGAGCTCGTCGTCTCGGTGATCGCACGTCCGATTTCCGGCTGGCTGGTGGACACCCGGGTGCGAACGACAGCGGGTGCGGCAGGAGCCGTGCTCTACGCGGTGAGTTGCGTCGGCTACGCCGTCGCGACGTCGCTGCCGCTCGCCTTCGCCGCTGCAATTGTTGGCGGTATCGGCGGCGCGTTCTTTTGGATTGCGGTCCGGGCAATCGCGGCCGAGTTCCTCGATCGCGACTCTGGCTCGCTGGCCGGGCTGCTGTCCTCCGAAGCACTCGGATCGTGGTTCTTCTGGATTCCAGCGATGGTCCTGCTGCCTCTGACCGGCTTCAGCGGGGTCTTCGGGACCCTCGCCGTTGCCTGTATTATCGCGGCGGTCCTGCTGCTCCGCGTGCCAAAGTTCCTGGCGCCACCGCAGGAGGAGCCGTTGGACGGGTTCCGGGGCGACGGCAGGCGCCTCGCCCCGCTGCTGCTGATCGCGCTGATGACCGCAGTCGCCGAAGCCGGTGTGTCGCTGCTCCTGCTGCTTCACCTGCAGAAGGCGCTTGAGCTGGAGGTCTACCAGATTGCACTCATCTACCTGCCGGGCGGCATCGTGCTTACGGTTATGCCACGAGCGCTGCACCGGTTCGTTGAACGGCGGGGCCGGCGTACGGGATACGTCCTCGCGTCCGTCGCGTCGGCACTGACTGCGGCCGGCCTCGCGTTCACGCCCAGCCCGCTCGTGATCGCCGCGCTCTGGGTGCTCACGAGTGCCTCATGGGCGATCTTGCTGCCGATCCAGCGGGCAGTCGTAGCTGAGGTCAACCGGCACCGCGTGGGCCGCGGCATGAGCCTGCTGACCAACTCCGAGATGCTCGGGGCAGCAGCCGGGTCGCTGCTGGCGGGTCTGCTGTACGACGGTGGATCGTGGCAGCTCTCATGCCTGATCTTCGCGGGCATCATCCTCAGCGGAACCGTCCTTGGCCCACTCGCGCTCACGAAACTGGGCGTTCGCGACCGCCCGGCCGCCGATCTGGCCGCCGTCAACAGCGGCTAGCACGGCTCTCCACCGGCGCAGAATTCGTCCCCGGGCCGGGCGAGGTGTTCACCTGTTCGATCTGTGGCCGGACCGGACCCTGGACCGGACAATGTCGGGGATCTAGGGCAGGATAGGTCTGTGAGCACAGGGAAGACCGCAGCAGAGACCGCAGCAGGGACTGAAGAAGCAGCCGAAGCAGCCCCCGGGCACGTCACGGACCCTCAAGGCCCCGACGGGCAGGTCCCGTCCGGGGACATCCGCGCGGAGTATGAAGACCTTGTGGAGCAGGTCCGCAAGCACCGCTTTGCGTACTACCAGCAGGACGCGCCGATCATCTCCGACGCCGAGTTCGACGAGCTCTACCGTCGGCTGGAAACGCTCGAAGCCATGCATCCGGAACTGGTGGCCAACGATTCGCCCACGCAGGAAGTCGGCGGCGAGGTGTCAGCGGCGTTTGCCGCCGTGCAGCATTTGCAGCGCATGTACAGCCTGGAGGATGTCTTCTCGCTCGAGGAGCTGGAGGCCTGGATGGTCAAGGCCGAGGCGGGCGTCGCCAAGCTCGGCAACGGCGGGAACCCGCCGTCGTGGCTCACCGAACTGAAGATCGACGGCCTGGCCGTCAACCTGCTCTACCGCGACGGCGCCCTGGTCCGGGCCGCAACCCGCGGGGACGGCACCACCGGCGAGGACATCACGCACAACGTCCTGACCATCAAGGAAATCCCGCAGCAGCTCAGCGGCACCGGCTTCCCGGCGGAGGTGGAAGTCCGCGGCGAAGTCTTCATCCCGTCGCAGGCCTTCGCGGAATTCAACGAAGCCCTGATCGAGGCCGGCAAGGCGCCCCTGGCCAACCCGCGCAACGCCGCCGCGGGTTCGCTGCGGCAGAAGGACCCCGCGGAAACCGCCAAGCGGCCGCTGCGGATGTACGTCCACGGCATCGGCGCCCGCGAGGGTCTCGACACCGCCAGCCAGTCCGAGACCTACCGCAAGCTGGCCGAGTGGGGACTGCC
>NZ_CAKKMM010000263.1:0-5558 GCF_918698205.1 Microbacterium sp. Bi128
CTGGTGCGTCGAAAATGCATAATGGCGTCATGTTCCTTTTCGTGCTAGTAGCCATTTTGCTGCTGGTCTTGTTTTGGTAATACATCGTGGCTGGGATCGGCCTGTGGGTGCTCGTGCTGATCATGCGCACCTTGATCAATTGGACGATCGCCGACCCCAAGCCGAACTACCGCCGGGAGCACGTTCAGACCCGGCCTGTGGCCAGGCCCGTCCAGGCTCGCCCTGTTGCCAAGTCCATCCAGACCCGGCCAGCGGCCAAGCCCAGGCCTGCCCTCGAGTTGCCACGGCCCGACTATCTGCCCAGGTGGACTGCCAGCCGCCGGCTGGATGCCGCCCGCGAGCATGCCCAGTGGCAGAAGAATTTCGACAACGCAGCGCAGTAAACCCCGCCGGCCCGGGGTCTAAAAGGGGTAGCGGGGCCGCACCGGTGTCCGGCGGAGAGCGTATTCCGGGGCGCCGGAACCATGGCCCGGTCCAGCTGTGCCTCGCGGGCACCGATGGCGGAAACCCCGCGGATATAGTTCGCCGCCACGCCCAACACGGCTGCCCGTTCACCGATACGCGGGCAACGTTTCTGAACTGGGCCTCAGGCTTGTTCGACCTTGCCGACCACACGCCCGATTAGCTGTAGGTGGTAAACGTACGACCCACACCTGGTACCGGCAACATTGTTGTTGCGCACGCGGAGTCAGTCGCCCGTCTGCGACGTTGCCGACCAGTACCACGTGTGTGAGGCGGGATAAGGACGCCGCCTCGTTCGTGGGGTGAAGTCCTCGTCCGTGGCGTCGACTATCTTTAGCTGGCCGCCCTCGTCAACCATCCTCGCAAGGTCGGCCCTGCTCAACTGCTCGGCCAGCCTCTGCCGGACTGCCTCGGTCACCTCGAAGAGGCGATCGTCCACTGTTTCGACGAGTTCGCGGAAAAGCTCCACGAGCGGAGGCGGCAGCGTCTGCGACGCGGTCATTGCCGACACATCCCGCACTCGAAGGGTTGAGGCATCGAGGACACCCACCGGAAAAGTTGTCGCCACGTTTGATTGCGAGTGCGCAATCGTGGTGTTCCTGAATGCCCCCACCAGCTGGTGAATGTCTAAGAGCTCATCGGGGATGGCGATGTGGTCGATCAGTGGCTTGCGCACGTTCGAGGGGAAGTAGGTGCGGCAGTATGCGACGACGGCGAAGGCGATCAGATAGGCGCCCGCGTCCTCGAGCTGAGAGCCCTCCCCACGGGACTTGATCGCGAGATCGAGGGCATGGCGAGCTTCAGCAAGATCCGCCCCGTAGCTCGACAACTCGACGAACAACCGAGCATCTGCGGAGTCCGGTACCGTCACGATCTTTAAAATTGATTCCTCAGCGCTGTTCACCGGACCATCATCGCCGAGATCGACTACCGCGGCCATCGTTGCGACATGTGTCGCATTGTCGGGCGGACGCCAGACACAAGATGCTGACGGCCTTCGTCGGTGTTGGGGCGCAACAGTGGCCGGATGATCAGGCAGCCGCCCCCTGAAAGTGGGCCTCGATGATGCCCTTGATGTCCTCGTGGCAGCCGCCGCAGCCCGTGCCGGCGCGGGTGGACGCCGATACCTCGGGCACCGTTCCGCAGCCCTCGGACACGGCCGTAGCAATCGCCGTGCCGCTGACGCCGGCGCACCGGCAGACGGTCCGGGCGGGGTCGGCGGCACCCGCGGAAGCGATCTGGTCCGGCCCGTCCAGGCGCAGCAGCAGTGACCTGTCGGCGGGCAGTTCCGCGCCGCGTTCGAAGAGCTGCACCAGCTCGGCCGAGGTTCGCGGCATGCCCACGGCCACGAGCCCTTCCAGCACGCCGGCGCGGGTGGTCATCTTGACGTAGCGGCCGTGCTCGGGATCGGCCCACTGGGCGATCTGCAGCCGGGGCCGGCCGTTCACGGCCCCTGAGTTCAAGGCTTCCTCGTCCCAGGGATCTGCGGACACGTCCCCGGCCACGGCCATGTTCATGCCGCGGGCCTTGAGCACGATCACGCCCGGCAGTTCCGCCGGCAGGGACGGCAAAGCTTCGGCCTCCGCCTCGGGCCCGGACGCCAGCAGGGTCAGATAGTCGGCGAGCCATTCGGCCTGCCGCCAGCCCGGGCCGACCAGCCCGGAGGGTCCCCTCGCAGTCCGGCACTGAACGCATTCGGGGTCCGGGCAGCGGACCTCGGCGCAGTCGCCGATCGCGAAGATGTGGGGCTCGTGGTGGGCGCGGAGCTTGTGGTCCACCAGGATCCCGGCACCGGTGGAGAGCCCGCAGCCCTCCGCCAGTTCGGTCCGCGGCCGGACACCGCAGGAGAGGACCAGGAGGTCGCCGTCGATCGCGGAGCCGTCATCCAGCAACAAGGCGGAGAAACCGCCGTCGGGCGCGTTGTGTTCGACGCCGACCGAGCGGGCGTTGCCGGCCACCCGCACGCCGCAGTTCCGCAGGGACGCCGCGAGCACGGCGCCGCCGCCGCGGTCGATGTTCCGGCCCAAGGGATGCGGGCCGTTGTGCACCACGGTCACCGTGGCGCCTTCCTCGGCCGCGGCGAGGGCCGTCTCCAGGCCCAGCACACCGCCGCCCAGGACCACCACGCGCTTGCCGCCGGCCACGGCAGAGTGCAGCACGGACGCGTCGCGGAGATCGCGCAGGGCGGTCACGCCCGGCGGCAGCACCGGCGCGGCCGGGTCCGGATTGAGCCCGGTCAGGTTGGGGATGACCGGCCGTGAACCGGTGGCGAAGACGAGCCGCTCGTAGCCGGGGGAGGTGCCGTCGCTCAACAAGACCTGCTGCCGGGCACGGTCCACGCGGCGGACGCGGACGCCCAGCCGGACATCGACGCCGTCGGCCACCAGTGCCGCCGCGTCCGCGAGGGCGAGCGCGGCCGGCGTCGTCCGGCCGACGCCAAGATCCGCCACCAGCACTCGGTTGTACGCCGCCTCGGACTCTTCGCCGACCACGGTCAGGTGTGCGATGCCGCTGCGCACGGCCGGCAGCAGCTCGTCGATCAGCCTCGCGGCGACGGGCCCGAAGCCCACCACCACAATCCGCTCAGTCATGAGGTCTCCTCTGCTTGAAGAACGCGGGCTGGAACGCCGCTGTGCTTGCCGGCCAGGGCATCCAGGGAAGCTGCCGGGCGGATCCACACTTTGCTGGTCTTGAACTCGGGCATCCCGGAAATGGGGTCCGTGGCCGCCTCCGTGAGTCGGTTGGCGCTCTCGAGCTCCGGGAAGTGGAACGGCAGGAACACCGTCTCCGGCCGGATGTCCGTGCTCAGTTCGGCGCGGCAGCTGACCACGCCGCGTTCGTTGGAAATCGAGACGTAGTCGCCGTCGGCGATGCCCTGGGCGGCGGCCGCGGCGGGGTGGAGCTGGAGCCGCGCCTCCGGCTGTGCCTCGGCCAGGGCGGCCACCCGGCGGGTTTGCGCGCCGGATTGGTAGTGCTCCATCAGGCGGCCGGTAATAAGGGTCATCGGCGTGCCGGGACGATCGTCGCCGGCCCGGTCGGCCCGCTGGTCCTCCCGGCGGTCCGCCGCGGACGGGACGCCCGCAGAAGTAGAACGACGCCGGGGCGTCACCGGCGTGAACACTGCCCGGCCGCCCGCATGGGCGAAGGCGTCCAGGAAGAGCCGCGGCGTGCCCGCGCTCCCGGCGGGGTAGGGCCAGTAGGCGGCCTCGCCGCGGTCCAGCATGGCGTAGTCGATCCCGGAGTAGTCGGCCAGGCCGCCGGAGGACGCGAGCCGGAGCTCCTCGAACACTGTTTCCGGATCCTCGCTGAAGGTGGACGGCGCGTGCAGCATTTCGGCCAGCCGGGTCATGATCCACAGCTCGCTGCGGACACCGGGCGGGGGAGTGAGGGCCCGGCGGCGGCGGAGCACGCGGCCCTCGAGGTTGGTGAGGGTTCCTTCTTCCTCGGCCCACTGGGTCACCGGCAGGACCAGGTCCGCCTCGGCGGCGGTCTCGGAGAGGAAGAAGTCGCACACCACCAGGAAGTCCAGGCTGCGCAGGCCCGCGATCACGGCATTCGCATCCGGGGCGGACACCGCCACGTTGGCGCCGTGCACGAAGAGGCACCGGACGCCGTCGGGCTGTCCCAGCGACTTGAGCAGTTCGACGGCGGGAAGGCCGGGGCCGGGAATCAGGGGTTCGGGCACGCCCCAGACCCTGGCCATGTGGGCGCGGGCGGCGGGATCGGTGATCTTCCGGTAGCCGGGGAGCTGGTCCGCCTTCTGGCCGTGTTCGCGGCCGCCCTGGCCGTTGCCCTGGCCGGTGAGCGTGCCGTAGCCGCTGCGCGCGGAGCCCGGCAGGCCCAGCAGGAGGGAGAGGTTAATGGCGGCCGTGGCGGTGTCAGTGCCGTCCACGTGCTGTTCGACGCCGCGGCCGGTGAGGATGTAGCTGCCGCCCTTGCCGGCGCCGTCGGCCAGCCGCCGGGCGGTTTCACGGATCAGCCCGGCGGGGACGCCGGTGATCGACTGGACCCGTTCGGGCCAAAAGCTTCCGACGCTGCGGACCACGGCGTCATAACCCGTGGTCCGGTCCGCGATGTATCGCGCGTCCGCGAGGCCCTCGTGGATCACCGCGTGGGAGATGCCCAGGAGCAGGGCGAGGTCGGTGCCGGGCAGCGGCTGCAGGTGCAGCCCGCCGCCGTCGGAGGTGAAGGCGGCGGTGGCGGAGCGCCGGGGGTCGACGACGATCAGGCCGCCGGCGTCGCGCGCCCCCTGGAGGTGCTGGACGAAGGGCGGCATGGTCTCGGCAACGTTGGAGCCGAGCATCAGGATGGTGCTGGCGGTGTCGAGGTCCGCGAGCGGGAACGGGAGCCCGCGGTCCAGGCCGAAGGCGCGCATGCCGGCCGCGGCGGCCGAGGACATGCAGAACCGCCCGTTGTAGTCGATCCGTGAGGTGCCCAAAGCCAGCCTGGCGAACTTGCCCAGCTGGTAGGCCTTCTCATTGGTGAGGCCGCCGCCGCCAAACACGCCGACGGCGTCAGCCCCGTGCTCGAGGCGGGCCTGCTTTACGGCGGAGACGATCCGCATGAGGGCCTCGTCCCAGCTGACCGGGTGGTGGACGCCGTCGGCGCCCTTCAGCAGGGGCTCCGTGACGCGGCCCGGGTGGTCCAGCAACGAGGCGGAGGTCCAGCCCTTGCGGCACAAGCCGCCGCGGTTGGTGGGGAAGTCCCGTCCGGCGACTGTCAGGAGCGGCGCGGACGTTGGGGTAGTGGCGGGGCCCGGTGCAGCGTCTACGGGGTCTGACCCCGGCTGGACAGCCGGGGTCACAGCCGCTGGAGATGTGAGCGTCATGGCGCACTGCAGAGCGCAGTAAGGGCAGTGCGTGTCGGCGCTTTTGGTCATGTTAGACGTGTCCCATCGCATTTCGGTTGGCGTTGCGGATGTAGCAGAACCAGCAGACCACCAGCATCAGCACATAGGCCCCCACGAAGCCGTAGAACGCCGAGGTGTAGGAACCGCTGGCGGTGTTGGAGGCGTTGAGGACCTGGGGGATGATGAATCCGCCGTAGGCGCCGATGGCCGAGATCAGGCCGAGGGCCGAGGACGCTAGCCGCTGGGT
>NZ_CAKKMM010000264.1:0-5543 GCF_918698205.1 Microbacterium sp. Bi128
CTGTTCCTCACCGTCGAGACGGAACAGGCCGACGGCGACGCGCCTGAGCGCGTCTGGCTCTACTTCAAGGCACCCAAGGAGGCCCCGACCACCCGCGGCTTCGCCGGAGTGCTCCACGAAGGACTCGACGGGCTCAGCGCCGCGGAAATCCTGGCCGTCCCCGACGACATGCCCGAACTGTTGGGCCTGACCCGCGCCATCACTCCCCTGCGCATGCGCGGAATGACCGCCATGCTGGGCCGGATCAAGCGCAAGGTCGTCGCCTCCGGAGACCGCCAGCCGTCGGCGCAGTCCTGACCTTCGGCGCCCGGACAGCCAGAGAACATGGCCCGCAAGCACGCCTCGCAGGGAACTCCGGCCACCGCGGCACTCGGGGCCGCCGGGGTTCCCTTTGTGGCCCACCCCTACACCCATGACCCCGCGGCGGCCAGTTATGGCCTGGAAGCGGCGGAAGTGCTCGGCGTCGACCCTGACCGGGTCTTCAAGACCCTGATGGTCGACGTCGACGGCCGGCTCGCCGTCGGCGTCGTGCCGGTCAGCGGCAGCCTGGACCTCAAGGCGATGGCCGCGGCTTTGGGCGGCAAGAAAGCAGAGATGGCCGATCCGGCCGCGGCGCAGCGGCGGACCGGATATGTTCTCGGCGGCATCTCACCGCTCGGCCAGCGTCAGTCCTCCCCAACGGTGGTGGATGAGAGCGCACTGGCGCTGGAGACCATCCTCGTTTCGGGTGGACGGCGCGGCCTGGACATCGAGCTGGATCCGGCCGAGCTCATTCGGCTCACGGCTGCCCGCACCGCCAGGATCGGGACCCGGCGCGATTGACCCGGCCCCAGGTGTCGAGACGGCACGTCACGGCCATGTTCGCGCACAACACTGCCGTGATCTGTCAGCGAACCGTCAATGAACTGTCAATGATCTCTGTCAATGATCTGTCAATTGAATGCGGCATTGCCGGCCGGAGGCTCCTGGTCGCCGGGGTTGGCGCGGGGCGCCAGCTGCTGCCGGAGCCAGGCCGAGACCTGCCGCTCCCAGCGCTCCGGGTCCACGTTCCATTCCTTGGTATGCAGGGCCTTGTCGAAGGGCTCGAAGGTGACCATCTCGGGGTTTTTCTCGGCCAGCGCCGCGGAGGGTCCGTACGGTACGTACTCGTCGTCCACGCTGTGCACAATGAGGGTCGGCGTCCTCAGCTCCACGGCCCGCGAGACCCAGTCCATCGCTTTGAGGTCGACGGGCGCGGCCAGCCCGGTCAGCCGCCGGCCCAGGCGGTGGCTGAGCATCAGTTGTCCGTAGCGGCCCACGGACGACGGAATCCGGTTCAGCTCCGCGTGGTGGGCCAGCACGTTGACCCAGTTGATCACCGGCGCGTCCAGGACCATGGCCCGGATCAAGTGGCGGTGCCGGGAAAGGTCAGCGGTCTGGAGGCAGATCGCGCCGCCCATCGACCAGCCGAACAAAACCACCTCGCGGGCGCCCTGCTGTACGGCGTAGCCGATGGCGGCCTCGACGTCGCGCCATTCGGTGGAGCCCAGGCCGTACCGCCCGTCGCTGGCTGACGGGGCCAGGCCGTCGTTGCGGTAGGAGATCAGAAGACTGGACATGCCCAGTTCCCTGGCGGTCCGGACAGCCCGCAGCCCTTCCTGCCGGGTGGCCCCGCGCCCGTGCACCATGATCGCCCACACGTCGGGGGCCACATGCTCCGCCACGGCCGGCGCGGCGCGGACAAGCCAGGCCGGCGCGGTCCCGGCGTCGACGTCGATCAGCACGTCCTCCACCGGAAACCCCAGGGCGGCTGGATCCGGAAAGGCCGCGCCGCTCCACCAGCCGCGCCGGGCGGTGGCCATGTCCCCGCTGTAGACGTGCTCGACCTCGCGCAGCACGGTGCGTTCGGCCGGGGAGTAGGACAGGATCCGGCCGATCCGCGCATGCCCGCGGCCGCCGTCGAAGAAGAAACCGTACACCCCGTCCACCGTGGCGTCCGGGGTGGCGGCGAAAATGACCCGCAGCGCCCGCCCCTCGCGGATGACGGCCAGCACTTCCTGGTCCTCTGCCCGGAACCGGGCCGGGGTGATGACGCGGCGGGCGAAGTAGAGGGCGAGGGCGGAGGAGCCGGCGGCGAGCACGCCCGCAGCGGCGCTGCCGCCGATGATGCCCCCCACCGCCCACTTGGCGCTGCCGGACGTCACGCCGCCGGGGGCCGGCGCGACGGGGAGTGCTGTTCTGCGGGCAGAGGCCCGCCGGGCAGCGGCCTGGCGGGCAGCGGTCTGGCGGAGGTCCGGGCGGAGGCGCAGGGAGGATGCCATGGCACCATTCTTACTGAAGCGCAGCCCAACCACGGCATTGGCGGGATTTCAGGCGCACGGCCGGGCCGGTCCAGACACGCCAGGGTCCCGCGGGACACAACGATGCAGGTCAACACGAGCGCGACTAGGCTGGGGTCATGAGTGATCCAATCGTCATTTTGACAGAAGAGCCCCTCGGTGCGGATGACCGCGTCAATATTGAAACCCTGATTGCCGGCGGTGATGCGCCCCTGCTGATCCTGGTGCCGGCCAACACCGAGCGACACCTTGTGGTGGATTTCCTGGAAAACCTTTCCATGCTTGAAATCGCCAAGGCCTTCCGTGAACTGACGGCACACTCGGACCCCGCCGAAGAGCGGGCCGAAGCAGCCGACACCCTGGCCGCCTCGCTGGCCGCGCTGGCCGGTCTGGGCGGCGGCGTCTCGGGCGAAGTCGTCGAGGGCAAGGCCGTTGACGGCCTGGTTGCCAAGGTCAAGGAACTCAGCGCCGGACAGGCTGTGGTCATCACCCGCCCGCACGCCGTGGCCGACACGTTCCACACCGACTGGGCCACCAAGGCACAGGACAAGCTGGGGCTGCCCGTCCTGCATCTGTACGCCGGTTCGGGATTTATCGGGGACTCCTGAGCGTTATTGAGGCTATGAGTATCTTTAACAGGCCTAAATCCATGCCCTCGGCAGTGCCCGCCACCGAACCCGCAGCCGACCCCGCCGCCACGGCCTTTGACCAGACTCCCGCCGGAACGCCCGTCGAAAAGACGGACGCCCAGTGGCGCGAGGAACTGACGCCCGAGGAGTACCGCGTGCTCCGCCAGGCAGGCACCGAGCGGCCGTACACCGGCGAATACTGGGACACCCACACCCGCGGTGTCTACAAGTGCAGGGCCTGCGGCACCGAACTCTTCACCAGCAACGAAAAGTTCGACTCGCACTGCGGCTGGCCGTCCTTCTGGGCGCCGCTCGCCGAGGGCACCGTTCGCTACATCCATGACCGCACCATGGGCATGGACCGGGTGGAAGTCCGCTGCAGCACCTGTGATTCCCACCTGGGGCACGTGTTCGACGGCGAGGGCTACGGCACCCCCACGGACCAGCGCTTCTGCATCAACTCGGTTTCCCTGAAGCTGATTCCCGCGGACGACGCCGGGCAGTAGCCCGCAGCCCTGCCTCTCCTTCCGCTGGAACGGCTTTTCAGAATCACTTGCCACAGACTTTCTTATGCTCGAGGCAATTTTGCATTAGAGTCTCTGCTTGCTTGCTACGCTCGATTTAGATCCAGCGACACGCTCCACAGCAAACAGAAAGGCGACCGTCGACGATGACCACGACCGCTCTTACCGCCCCCGCCCCGATCACCGCCGGCAACCAGGAATGGCTGCGGCTCAAGGCTGCCGCCACCGCCCTGCGCGCCCTCCAGGTCCAGGACGGATCCGTGCCGGATGCCGAAGCCCACGAAGCCGCGGCCGGCCACGTCGCAACCATCACCGCGGCGGTCGCGGCCCTGGCCCCGTCCTTCCCGCACGACGCGAACTACCTGGAACTGCTGGTCACCGACTTTGACCGCTGGGCCGATGGCGGCTTTGGGATCCCGGACTTCCTGGATTCCCTGCAGGCGTTCCAGCCGCAGCAGCACCGGGTCAACGGACTCCAGCACCTGGTCGTGTTCCCGATGTACACCCAGAACGGCAGCAGCAGCCGCCTCGTCGAGGCCGTGCTGATCGAGGTCATCTGGCCGGAATTCATCGGCGGCCTGGAAGCCGGCGAATACTCCAACAAGCTCTTCGTCCCGATCCGGTTCCTCGACTTCACCGCGGGCTACGACACCAACTCCGCAGTCCTGTTCCCCGAGACCGTCGCGGTCCGCGAGACCCCGACGTTTACGTGGGGCGCGATCTTCGCCGACCGCGAGGCCGCACGCTTCCGCCGCGTCCTGCGCGCCGCCGCCGAGATCACCTCCCTGCAGCTGCCCGAGGACGCCGCCGGGCTCCTGGAGGACCAGCAGCTGACGCAGGAAACCTTTGTCATGTGGGACCTGATCCACGACCGCACCCACATGCGCGGCGACCTGCCCTTCGACCCGTTCATGATCAAGCAGCGCATGCCGTTCTTCCTCTACTCACTGGAGGAGCTGCGCTGCGACCTCACCGCCTTCCGCGAATCCGTGAAGATCGAGAAGGACGAGGACGCTGACCCGGAGGCCCGCCGGCACGCCAAGCTGGTCCAGTACGCCGTGATCTTCGACCGCATCTTCCGCTTCGCCATCACCGGCACGCGCGTACGGAACTACGACGGCCTTGGCGGCCAGCTGCTCTTCGCCTGGATGCACCAGCACCACGTCCTGCACTGGACCGACAGCAAACTCAGCATCGACTGGGACGAGGCTGCCGACGTCGTGGTTGAACTCGGCGCGAAGATCGAGGAACTGTACTGGCGCTCGATCGACCGCCCCAAGATGGCCCACTGGCTCGCCGCCTACGAGCTCATCTCCGGCACGGTCACGCCCAACCCGGCCTCGGTCTGGGCCAAGGGTCCGGACGCCCTCCCCCTGGACGGTCCGCCCCGCGGCCTCACGGACCAGGTCCTCGACGACGAGTTCCCGCTCTCCATGTTCTACGAGGCGCTGGAGAAGAAGATGCGGCCCGTCATCGAATCCACTGCCGGCATCACCGGGTCGTCAGACATCAGCACAGATACCGGCACTGACACGGGATCAGAGTCCGGCGGCACCCAGGCCCTGAACGCCGGATGAGTGCCGGACGCACTTTGAACGTGCTGGTCACGGGGGGCAGCGGGCCGTCGGGAATCGCGACGGCCCGCGCCCTGCGCGGCGCCGGCCACAGGGTCTTCACGGTCGGATCGGATGCCGCGCGCATCGAGGCAGCCGCCGCCGAGGCCGGCGACGGCGTCACGCCGCTCGCCTGCGACCTCGCCAGCCTGGCCGACGTCCGCGCCCTGCGGGAAAGCATTGCCGGCCTGGCCGGACGCGTCGACGGCGTTATCCACCTGGTGGGCGGCTGGCGCGGCGCGAAAGGCATCACGGACCAGAGCGACGACGACTGGGACTTCCTGGAGCGCAACGCCGTCACGACCCTGCGGAACGTTACGCGCGTCTTCTTCGACGACCTCGCCGCCTCTGAGGCCGGACGCTTCGCCATGGTGTCCTCCACGGCGGTAAGCGCCCCGACGGCGGCGGGGGCGAGCTACGCCGCGGCCAAGGCGGCTGCCGAGGCCTGGACGCTGGCGG
>NZ_CAKKMM010000265.1:0-5539 GCF_918698205.1 Microbacterium sp. Bi128
ATCTGGTCTTCTCCGACCGCACCGACGCGCCGGCACGCCGCAGTTACCCGGAAGGCGCCGCCGTCGAGCTCTCCACGCAGCTGCAGGCCTGGATGGTGCTGGAGGCGGCCGCCTCGATCGCGCAGGCGCCCGCCCGATAACCCGGCGACAATTACGTCATGCAATAGTATCGTAATTGATGTGATCCTCATCACTTAAACCAGCCTCAGGTTGGTCGCTTAGGTTTGGCTAACCTACAGTCTTTCTTAGTGAGCATGCCCTAACTTCCCCGCTCACGGGGGGCAGGGCACTACGACGACTTCCTTGTAGAAAGTAGCCCCATGAAGATCCGCACTAACGCGCTGGCGGGCATCGCCCTGGCCGCCACTGCCGCCCTGGGCCTGGCCGCCTGCGGCTCCGGTTCCTCCTCCACGGCCGGCAGCAGCGCTGCCGCCAACGGCTCCGCCGCCGGCGAGATCACGGTCTATAACGCCCAGCACGAATCCCTGACCAAAGAGTGGATCGACGCCTTCACCGCCGAGACCGGCATCAAGGTGACCGTGCGCCAGGGCGACGACACCGAGATGTCCAACCAGATCGTGCAGGAAGGCCAGGCCTCACCGGCGGACGTCTTCCTCACCGAGAACTCCCCCGCCATGGCCCAGGTGGAAAACGCCGGCCTCTTCGCGGATGTGGACAAGGCCACCGTGGACCAGGTCCCCGCCGAATTCCGCCCCTCCACCAACAAGTGGACCGGCATCGCGGCCCGCTCCACCGTGCTGGTCTACGACAAGAACAAGATCAGCGCCGACAAGCTGCCCAAGTCCATGCTGGACCTGGCCAACCCCGAGTGGAAGGGAAAGTGGGCTGCCTCGCCGTCGGGCGCCGACTTCCAGGCGATCGTCTCGGCCCTGCTGGAACTCAAGGGCGAAGCCGCCACTGAGGCCTGGCTCAAGGGCATGAAGGAAAACTCCAAGCCGTACAAGGGCAACAGCACGGCCATGAAGGCCGTCAACGCCGGTGAAGTCGACGCCGCCCTGATCTACCACTATTACTACTACGGCGACCAGGCCAAGACCGGCGAGAACTCCAACAACGTCACGCCGTTCTACTTCAAGAACCAGGACCCGGGCGCCTTCGTCTCCATCTCCGGCGGCGGCGTGCTGAAGTCTTCCAAGAACGCCGCGGCGGCCCAGTCCTTCCTGAAGTTCATCACCGGCAAGAAGGGCCAGGAAGTACTCCAGAAGGGCACCTCCTTCGAATACGCTGTCGGCTCGGACGTCCCGTCCAACGACAAGCTGGTTCCGCTCAAGGAGTTGCAGGCCCCCACCGTGGATCCCGCCAAACTCAATTCCGCCAAGGTCACCGAGCTGATGACCCAGGCAGGACTGCTGTAGCCGCAGTGACTAACAAGCTGGCGGTCCCCGGTCCCTCTGGGGATTTGACGACTGACACGACGACGGCGGGCAGGGGTAAACGCCCCCGCCCGCCTTTCGGCGTCTCTGTCGTGTCCATCATCGCGGTCCTCATCGCCCTGTTTTCCCTGGTGCCCCTGGCCTACGTGGTCTTCATGACAGCCTCCACCGGCTGGGACACCGCAATGGCCCTGATCTTCCGCCCGCGCGTGGGCGAACTCCTGCTCAACACGGTGCTGCTGACCGTGGTGACGGTGCCGCTGTGCCTCGTCCTGGGCGTCGGCGGCGCGTGGCTTGTCGAACGCACCAGCCTTGTGGGCCGCAAGTGGTGGGCCGTGCTGCTCGCCGCCCCGCTGGCCATCCCCGCCTTCGTCAACAGCTACGCGTGGGTTTCCGCGGTGCCGTCCCTTGGCGGGCTGTGGTCCGGGGTCCTGATCGCCACCCTGTCCTATTTCCCGCTCGTGTACATCCCGGCCGCCGCGACGCTCAGCCGCCTGGACCCGGCGGTCGAACAGTCCGCCGCCTCCCTCGGCCTCGGCGCCTGGCGCGCGTTCTTCCGTGTGGTGCTCCCGCAGCTGCGCATCGCCATGACCGGCGGCGGGCTGCTGGTCGCGCTGCACCTGCTGGCCGAATACGGGGCCTTCGCGATGATTCGCTTCGACACCTTCACCACCGCGATCATGGTCCAGTACCAGTCCACGTTCAACGGCACCGCCGGGAACATGCTGGCCAGCGTGCTGGTGTTCCTCTGCCTGATCCTGCTGCTCGTGGAGGTCCGCAGCCGCGGCAGCGCCCGGTACGCCAGGATCGGCTCCGGGGCCCAGGCACGCGCCTTGCGCCTGCCCCTGCACGCCTACCAGCTCCCCGCCCAGCTGTCCCTGATCGCACTCACCGGGCTGGCGTTCGGGCTGCCGCTGACGTTTGTGCTGCGCTGGATCGTCGCCGGCGGCCCGGAAATCTGGGCTGCCGAGGAATTCATGCCGGCCCTCCTGCAGACCTTGGCCTACGGCCTCGCGGCGGCCGTCGCCACCACCGTGGTCGCGTTCCCCATGGCTTACCTGGCCGTGCGGCGTCCCGGCTGGTTCAGCAAGTCCCTGGAGCTGTCCAACTACATCACCAGCTCCATGCCAGGGATTGTGGTGGGCCTGGCCTTCGTGACCGTGAGCATCCGGATGGTTCCCAGCATGTACCAGACCTCAGCGCTGCTCATCGCGGCCTACGTGCTGCTGTTCCTCCCGCGGGCCCTCGTGAACATCCGCTCGGGACTGTCCCAGGCACCGAAGGAACTCGACGAGGCCGCCCAGGTGCTCGGCAAGCCGCCGCTGCTGGCCTTCCTGCGCGTGACGCTGCGGCTCACGGCCCCCGCCGCGGCTGGCGGCGCCGCCCTGGTGTTCCTGGGGATTGTCAACGAGCTCACCGCCACCCTCCTGCTCTCGCCCAACGGGACCCGCACCCTCGCCACCGAGTTCTGGAGCAAGAGCAGCGAGATCGACTACGCTGGCGCCGCCCCCTATGCGCTGCTGATGATCCTGATCTCGGCGCCCATGACCTATCTCCTCTTCCAGCAGTCCAAGAAAGTAGCCGGACAGTGACCGATGTCTACCCGTCGCGTGAGGCCCCCTCGCGCCTCCCCGAGCCGCGGGTCGCGGCTTCCGTGGCCACCAGCACCAACAGCCACCTGGAAATCGACGCGGTCACCAAGAACTTTGGGCCCCAGGCCGTCCTCAAGGGCGTCAACCTCTCCGTCGCCAAGGGCGGAACGACGGCGATCGTGGGACCCTCCGGCTCCGGCAAGACCACGCTCCTTCGCCTGATCGCCGGCTTCGAGCACCCGGACACCGGCAGCATCTCGCTCAACGGGTCCAAGGTGGCCGGGGAGAACGCCTGGGTCCCCGCGCACAAGCGGCACGTCGGCTACGTCGCCCAGGACGGCGCCCTGTTCCCGCACCTGACGGTCGGGCAGAACATCTCCTTCGGCCTGGACGCCACCCAGCTTCCCGGCGGCCGCCGCGGCGTCAAGGCGCGGGTGGGCGAGCTGCTGGAAATGGTCTCACTGGACCCGGCCATGGCCAAGCGCCGCCCGCACCAGCTCTCCGGCGGGCAGCAGCAGCGGGTTGCCCTCGCCCGGGCGCTGGCCCGCAAGCCCGCGCTCATGCTGCTGGACGAGCCCTTCTCCGCCCTGGACGCCGGCCTGCGGGTGGCCACCCGCCGCGCCGTGGCCCAGGTGCTGAAGGACGCCGGCGTCACCACGATCCTCGTCACGCATGACCAGGCCGAGGCGCTGTCCTTCGCCGACCAGGTGGCCGTGATGCGCGGCGGCAAGCTGGCCCAGATCGGCAACCCGTTCGTCGTCTACACGCGTCCGGCTGATCGTGCCACCGCCGAGTTCCTGGGCGACGCCGTGATCCTGGATGCCTGGATGGAAGGCTCCCTGGCCACGTGTTCGCTCGGCGGGATCCCCGTGCGCCGCCCGCCGGCCCAGGGCCGGGTCCAGCTGATGCTGCGGCCCGAGCAGATCCGCATTTCCGAGGACGGCCCCATCCGCGGCACGGTGGTGGACACGGACTACTTCGGCCCCGAAACCACGGTGCGGCTCCAACTCCCCGTCCCGCCGGTCCTTGCCGCCGGCGCCATCCCGGACCACCGCTACCCCGGCGGCGGGGAGATCATCACCATCCGGCACTGGAACGCCTCGATCGCCCGCCCCGGCACGGAGCTGCGGCTTCGCGTGGTTGGCGAGGCGGTCGCCTTTCCGATGGATGAGCAGCCGTAACGTCGAGATTCGGCGTCCTGAAGCCTCTGTGCCCCGAAGGCTCCCCCGCGACGGGTGATTCCAGAGTTACTGGAGCGGCTGTCCGGACGATGGGTTGACCGGGGATGCCCCGCGCACGAGAATGCGAACCATGAGTGATCATCGCGGCCTTTCCGGTCCGGCTCCGTTCACCGCCGATGACTTCGCCGAACGGTTGCGGCGAACAGCCCACGCCGCCCAGGATGCCGGGCTCGACGGCATCCTGGTCACTCCCGGACCGGACCTGCTGTACCTCACCGGTTATGCACCCGTGGCCATCACTGAACGCATCACCATGCTCGTGATCCCCGTCGACGCGGATCCCGCCATGATCGTTCCGAGGCTCGAGAGGCCCGACGCGGAAGCGGCCGCCGGCGCCTCGAATCTGCGGATCACCGACTGGACCGACGGGAGCGACCCCTACACGGAATCTGCCACGCTGATGGCCGGCACCGGACGTTATGCCGTCTCTGACTCGGCCTGGGCCATGCACCTCCTCGGCCTGCAGGATCGACTGCCCAAGTCGTCCTACGTCTCGATGACGACCGCCCTGCCGATGCTTCGGGCGATCAAGGATGACGACGAGATCGAGCGGCTGGCGGCGGCCGGCGCGGCCGCAGACCAGGCGTATGAGGAGATCGTCACCGTGCGGTTCGCTGGGCGCAGCGAGACCGACGTCGGTTCTGATCTCGCCGACCTGCTTCGCCAGTTCGGTCATTCGCAGGTGGACTTCACCGTCGTCGGTTCGGGTCCGAATGGAGCCAACCCTCACCACGAGATCGGCCCGCGGATCATCGAGGACGGGGACATGGTGGTGCTCGACTTCGGCGGCCTCAAACACGGCTACGGATCAGACACGACGCGGACCGTGCACGTCGGCGAGCCCACCGCCGAGGAGCGCGAGGTTCACGACGTCGTCAGACTCGCGCAGCAGGCCGGGTTCGAGGCCGTGCGTCCAGGCGTCGAGTGCCAGGAGATCGATCGCGTGTCCCGGGCGGCGATCACTGAAGCCGGCTACGGCGACTACTTCATTCACCGCGTCGGGCACGGAATCGGGCTGACGACTCACGAGCCGCCGTACATGGTCGAGGGCGAAACCCAGATCCTCCACCCCGGCATGTGCTTCTCGATCGAACCCGGAATCTACCTGCCGGGCAGGTTCGGCGTACGGATCGAGGACATTGTGACGGTCGTTCCCGACGGCGGACGGCGACTCAATCAGACCTCGCACGAGATGAGAATCGTCCACTAGTTAGCCGACCTGGTCCACGATCTGGCGTGGCCCCGGAACGAGACCGCTTCTGAGAGTCCTCAGGAGCGATCTCGTATTGGCCAGGCTGAGCGCCAGTCAGAA
>NZ_CAKKMM010000266.1:0-5524 GCF_918698205.1 Microbacterium sp. Bi128
CGGCGGCGTGATCTTCGGCCGGCGCGTTGACAAGATCGGCCGCAAGCAGGTCCTCGTGACCACCCTGCTGCTGATCGGCATCGCTACGGTGGTGATCGGCGCGCTCCCGGGCTACGCCACCATCGGTATAGCCGCACCCATCATCCTCGTGTTGCTGCGCCTGGCGCAGGGCATCGGCGTCGGCGGCGAGTGGGGCGGGGCCGTGCTGCTCTCGAGCGAATTCGGCGACGCGAAGCGGCGCGGCTTCTGGTCTTCCGCCGCGCAGATTGGCCCGCCCGCCGGCAACCTGATGGCCAACGGCGTTCTGGCCGTGCTCGCCGCGACGCTCAGCAACGAAGAGTTCCTCTCCTGGGGCTGGCGCGTGGCCTTCCTCGCCTCGGCGGTGTTGGTGGGCTTCGGCCTGCTGATCCGGCTGAAGCTCGAGGAAACTCCCGTCTTCAAGGCCATCCAGGCCCACGGCGAACAGCCCAAGGCCCCCATCAAGGAGGTCTTCACCAAGGAGCCGCGCGCCCTCGTCTCGGCCGCCCTGTCCCGCATCAGCCCGGACGTGCTGTACTCCCTGCTCACCGTCTTTATGGCCGTGTACGCCACCAAGGAACTGGGCATGAGCACCAGCAACGTACTGACCGCCATCCTGATCGGCTCAGCCTTCCAACTGTTCCTGATCCCGGCGGCGGGCGCCCTCACGGACCGCGTCAACCGCCGACTCGTATACGGCATCGCCGCCGTCGGAACCGCCGTCTACATTCCGCTGTTCTTCCTCATGATTCAGGACAAGTCGGTCCTCACGCTGACCATCGGAATCGTGATCGGGCTGGCCTTCCACGCCTTCATGTATGGCCCGCAGGCGGCTTACATCACCGAACAGTTCCCGGCGCGGCTGCGCTACGCCGGCAGTTCGCTGGCTTACACCCTGGCCGGCGTGGTCGGCGGCGCTATCGCACCGCTGGTCTTCACTGCCCTCTTCGCTGTCAGCGGCAACTGGTTCCTGATCGCCGGCTACCTCGCGGTCGCCTCCATCGTGACCGTGATCGGGCTGGCCATCGGGCGCAACCCGCATACCGACGAGGAGGAGCGGCTCCTGCAGGAAGCCCGCGCCTGAGCGGCGCGGATCTTCTTCGGCGGATCCTGTCCGCCGGCATGATTTCACCGGCACAATGATTGAGGCAACTCGTGATTGAGACAGCAGGGGAACCCCTGAAGGTACAAGCCGCCGCAGCAGGCGAAACCGCAGTTCACAAGGTCCGCTCCGTGCGGGCCGTGGGGACGCGCGCGGTCCTCGCAGAGCTCTCCGGCACCCAGGACGTGCTCGCCCTCCAGGCGCTGCTCCTCGAGAAACCGCTGCCGGGCCAGCAGGACATCCTGGCCGCGGCCGAGACCGTCCTGGTCAAGGCCGAATCCCCGGCCTCGGCCCGGCGCATCGCCACCCGCCTGATGCAGCTCGACCTCACCGCACCCGTGCAACGCGACGGCGAGCTGGTGGTCATTGACACCGTGTACGACGGCGAGGACCTCGCCGAAGTCGGACGGCTCACCGGCCTGGGAACGGACGGCGTGATCGCCGCCCACTCCGGGCAGGTCTGGACCGTGGCCTTCGCCGGCTTCGCCCCCGGATTCGGATACATGATCGGGGAGAACCAGCAGCTGGAAGTGCCGCGCCGCAGCTCGCCCCGCACCGCAGTTCCCGCGGGCTCCGTGGCGCTGGCCGGCAACTACTCGGCCGTGTACCCGCGCCGTTCCCCGGGCGGCTGGCAGCTGATCGGGCGCACCAACGCCAAGATGTGGGACTTGGACCGGGAGCCGCCCGCCCTGGCCGCCCCCGGCCACCGGGTGCAGTTCCGTCCGGTCCGGGATGCACTCGCCCTCGCGGCCGAGCCAGCCACCGAGCCAGCTGTCGAGCCGGCCGCGGCGCCTGCGGCCGAGGGCACCGCGCCGGAACCGGTTGCCGGGCAGGACGTCACGGCCGGGATCCGGATCGTTTCACCGGGCCTTCAGAGCCTGATCCAGGACCTCGGCCGGGACGGCCACTCCGGCCTGGGCGTCTCCGCCGCCGGCGCGCTGGACCGGGCCTCACTGCGCCGGGCCAACCGCCTCGTCGGCAACGCCCCCGGCGCAGCCGGCATCGAGACCGTCGCGGGCGGACTCAAGGTCCAGGCCATGGGGGACCAGGTCCTCGCCGTCGCCGGGGCGCCGTCGGAACTGAGCATCGCGTCCGCACCGGACGACGCCGGCGATACGTGGCAGCGCACCGTGCCGGTGGCCACTGCCTTCGCGCTGCTCGACGGCGAAACGCTCAGCATCGGTGCGCCGCACAGCGGCTTCCGCAGCTACCTTGCGGTCCGCGGCGGGGTGGATGCCGCCCCGGTACTGGGCAGCCGCTCCACGGACACCATGTCCGGGATCGGTCCTGCGCCCCTGGCCGCCGGGCAGCAACTGGGCGCCGGCGGAGAAGCCGAGACCGGCGTCGTCGGAAATCCCGAACTGCAGCCGGACTACCCGGGCACCGGGGTGACCGTCCTCGACGTCGTCCCCGGCCCCCGCGCCGACTGGTTCGATCAGGCGGCACTGGATTCCTTCACCGCCCAGGACTGGGCCGTGCTGCCGCAGTCCAACCGCGTCGGCATGCGGCTGGACGGTACGCCGCTGCAGCGCAGCCGCCAGGGCGAACTGCCCAGCGAAGGCACCGTCGCCGGCGCCCTGCAGGTCCCGCCGGAGGGCCTGCCCGTGCTCTTCCTGGCCGACCATCCGATCACCGGCGGCTACCCGGTGATCGCCGTGGTGGTCGACTCCCAGCTGGACCTCGCCGCCCAGGTCCCGATCGGCGGCAGGATCCGCTTCCGCTGGGCCGAATCCGCCACCATCGAACACCCCACCGAATCCGCCACCACCACAGAAGAAGCGAGTAACTGATGCGCAAGGTCCTGATCGCCAACCGTGGAGAAATCGCGGTCCGCATAGCCCGGGCCTGCGACGACGCGCAGCTGGCGTCCGTCGCTGTCTACGCCGACATCGACGCCGACGCCCTGCACGTCTCGGCCGCGGATGAGGCCTTCAGCCTGGACGGCAACTCGCCCGCGGGCACGTACCTGAACATCCCCAAGCTCCTCGCCGTGGCGGCCCAGTCCGGTGCGGACGCCGTCCACCCCGGCTACGGCTTCCTCTCCGAGAACGCCGACTTTGCCCAGGCCGTCCTCGACGCCGGGCTGACCTGGATCGGTCCGACGCCGGACGCGATCCGGCTGCTCGGCAACAAGATCACGGCCCGCGACGCGGCCGTCCGGGCCGGCGCACCCCTGGTGGCCGGCAGCGACGGTCCCGTCGACACGGCGGCCGAGGCCCGCGCCTTCGCCGAAGAGCATGGCCTGCCGATCGCCATCAAGGCCGCCTTCGGCGGCGGTGGCCGCGGCATGAAGGTGGTCCGGGTCATCGACGAGGTCGAGGAAGCCTTCGACTCCGCCGTCCGGGAAGCCGTTGCCGCCTTCGGGCGGGGCGAGTGCTTCGTGGAGCGCTACCTGGACCGTCCGCGCCACGTCGAGGCGCAGGTCCTGGCGGACGCGCACGGCAACGTCGTGGTCGTCGGAACCCGCGACTGCTCCCTGCAGCGCCGGCACCAGAAGCTCCTCGAAGAGGCCCCCGCGCCGTTCCTGACCGACCAGCAGACCACGCTGATCTACGACGCCGCCAAGGCCGTCTGCCGGGAAGCGGGCTACTCCGGCGCCGGCACGGTGGAATTCCTCGTCGCGGCGGACGGCACCGTGGCCTTCCTGGAGGTCAACACCCGGCTCCAGGTGGAGCACCCCATCACCGAGGAAACCACGGGGATCGACCTCGTCCAGGAACAGTTCAGGATCGCCGCGGGCGAGCCGCTGCGCCTGGCCGAAGACCCGGCACCGCGCGGACACGCCTTCGAATTCCGGCTTAACGCAGAGGACGTGGGCCGCGGCTTCCTGCCCTCGCCCGGCACCATCGGCGAATTCGCCGGTCCCACCGGCCCGGGCATCCGCCTCGACACCGGCGTCCGCTCCGGGTCCTTCGTCGCGCCGCAGTTCGATTCCCTGCTCGCGAAGCTGATCGTCACCGGCGCGGACCGCCAGCAGGCCCTGCGCCGTGCCCGCCGGGCCCTCGCCGAAATGCGGATCACCGGGGTCGCCACCGTGCTGCCCTTCCACCGGGCCGTGCTGGAATCCCCGGACTTCACCTCCGAGGACGGCCTCGGCATCCACACCCGATGGATCGAAACCGACTTCGCGGACAGCATCCCTGCCGATCCGGACTACAGCACCACCGCGCCCGACGGCGAACGCCGCACCATCACCGTCGACGTGGACGGCAGGCGCCTCGCCGTCGGCCTTCCGGCCGATCTGCTCGACGCCTGGGCCCGCTCAGGCAGCTCCGCGCCCGCCGGGGTGTCGGTAGCGTCCGACGGCGGTGCCGCCGCCGCTGGCGACCCTGGGGAGCTGCGCGCGGACATGGCAGGGACAGTCGTGAAATGGCTCGTCGAGCCGGGAGCCGAAGTCTCGGCCGGGGACCCGGTGGTGGTCCTTGAGGCCATGAAGATGGAAACCCAGGTCTCCGCGCACCGGGACGGCACCGTCACCGACGTCCGCACCAAAGCGGGCGGGGTTGTCACGGCCGGCGCGGTGCTCGCGCTGATCGGGTAGCCGCATTCTGCTGATGTTTGGCGAGTGACTGGGCCGTTTCCGCTGGCGGAAGCGGCCCAGTCACGTTCGAGCGGGCGTGGCTATGCCTCCAGCCCGAGTCCGCGCCTGCCGATGGGGTTGAGTTCCTTCTCATGGAACCGGTTATCCCAGTCGGCTTCATAGTGCTCTTCGGGAAAATCCCGGGGTGAGCGTCCGGCTTTGAAGTCCTCTGCCACTCGGTACAGAAGGGCCCCGGGCCGGGGCCCCATTGCATGCCCGTGGAGCGGCAGTGGAAGGGATCTGGGCCGAATACCGCCGGTGATCTCCAGGTGATCTTCAAGTGATCGGCCGGTTGCGAGCCGAACAACCTCCACAACGGGAACGGCCGGGCACGCTGGGGAGCGTGCCCGGCCGTGTGTCCGGTGGTTGTGGTTGTTGCCCGGTCAGGTCCGTGACTCTGAGAGGGCCGGAGCGGCCTGGACCTGCTGGGCGGGTGGCTGGGCGCGGCGGTTGAGCCACATTTCGAAGACGTCGCTGGTGTGCCACTCGAAGGAGGCGAGCACCGGGGTGCCGTTGATGTCGTAGTCGACCTCGTCGAAGTAGAGCAGCGGGACGCCTTCTTTGACCTGGAGCTGTGCGGCCTCAGGGGGTCCGGCGAGGACGGGGAGCAGCTTGGCCCGCCCGTTCCGGACGCCGTAGTTGAGGGTCTCGAGCAGGTCGAACAGGGACGGGCCGAGGTTGGACCGGGCCGCTTCGGGCACGAGGGCCAGAGGGACGCGGTCGAGGCTGTAGACGACGGGCCGGGCATCGGCGAACCGGACCCGTTCGACGATGACGACCTCGGCCCCGCGGTCCAGGCGGAGCCGGGCCCGGTCGCCGTCATC
>NZ_CAKKMM010000267.1:0-5519 GCF_918698205.1 Microbacterium sp. Bi128
AGACCGGCATGCTGGGCCTCAACGCCGGCGTGGTCTCCAACGCTGCCGCCCCGTTCGGCGGCGTCAAGCAGTCCGGTCTGGGCCGTGAAGGCGGCCTCGAGGGCATCGAGGAATACCTCTACACGCAGTACATCGGCATCGCCGACCCCTACGCCGGCTAGCCACGCCAGCTACCCGCGGCGCACCCGGCGGACGGAGTTGCGGATCTTTCCCCAGGATCCCGCGAACCCCCGCCGGGTGCGTCGTGCTGTCCGGGAGTATTGTGCTGTCCGGGAGAGGAACCCGCGGGGCAGCCGGAGGGCCCGTCGCCAGCCGGACATGACCGACGGCGGCAGCCAGGCCGCGCGCAGCCGGACCAGGAAGCCGGCGTTGGCGCGCAGCGAGGCCTGCACCAGGGCGATCCTGGCCGCGGCGGAGTCGGCCGGATCCGCGGAGCCTGCGGTCCGCGCCGGACCGGCCACGCCGCCCGGGCGGCCGTACTGCTCACGTTCGAAGTCCTCGGTCAGGGCCGCCGCGGCCCGCTGGCCGGGCCCGTCCGCACCGCCGGGTTCCCCCAAAACCGTCGAGGCGCGCAACCGCTCGGAGAAATGCCGCGGCGTTTCGCTCGCTCCGGGCGCCACCCCGTAGTCCGTGGCCAGATCCCGCAGTTCCGCCCAGCCCGGCAGCGCCGTCCCGGCCGTGACGCCGGGATAGCCGCGGGCCGCCGTCCTCAGCCTGCGGCGCCGCACGCCGCTGCGCACCAGCCGCGGGGAGGCCACCAGCAGCGCCAGCAGCAGCACCGCGGCAACGCCGTACAGCGCCTGTGCCGCCTGCGCGCCGCTGGGCGCCGGCGTGCCCGCTCCGGGAAGCGGGACCGTGCCGGGGACCGGGAACGGTGCCTGGGTGGAACCGTCACCGGGGGTCAGGGCGTCGTTGCGGTCGTTGGTGCTGGCACCGCTGCGTGCGGCGGCATCCGTGGCGTACGCCGGAACGACGCCGCGGGACGGTGTCGGCTCAAACGCGACCCAGCCGATGCCCTGGAAATAGAGCTCCGGCCAGGCGTGGGCGTCCCGGGCATCGACCTCGAACTCCGGAAGCGGGCCCTGGCCCGAGACCGCCACCGTGGCCCCCGTGGGGCGCCCCGGCGCGTAGCCCACGGCGATCCTGCTCGGAATGCCCTCCAGCCTGGCCATCACGGCCATGGCGGAGGCGAAATGAATGCAGTAGCCGCTCTTCTGGGTCAGGAAGTCCGCCAGCACGGACAGGCCGTTGCCGTCGTAGCCGCCCTGCACGGGGGACTGCAGCGAGTAGCTGAACTCGGCGGAGCGCAGATACCTCTGGATGGCCATGGCCCGCGAATACGGCGAGTTGGCACCCGCCGTCACAGTTTTAGCCGTGCTGCGCACAACCTCCGGAACATTCGACGGTTCCCGGAGGAACAGCTCGGGGACACCGGTCACCGGCCCGGAAGCGCCCGCCAGCAGCGCTGCCGTGAGCTGCGGAGTGACGGACGAGACCACATATTGCTGGCCGCGGGAATTTGTGTCCACACCCTTGATGCTCAGCGTGGCGGGGTCCCAGCTCCAGCGCCCTGAGAGTCCGTTGACAGCTTCCGGCGCGTACGGTGCGGGCAGGTACGGGCTCGTGTACTGGCCGGTGTTGACGGCCGTAATTACGCGTAGCTCGGCCGGGGCGGTCTCATGCCCGGCCTCGAGCCGGCCGGTTCCCGGCTGCCGGCTCGACTCCCGGTCATCGGGTGACCAGGAATCGCCGTCAAAGGTGTCCACGGTCACCGAGCGCAGGTACGGCGTCGTCGGCGCGTTCGTGGCGAAGGTGATCCGGCCCTCGCCGGAGGGGCTGCGCAGGCTGTTGCCCAGGCTGATCATCGGATTGAGGCCGGTGGCGCCGCCGAACGGGTTCAGCCGCGAGCCCTGCGGGAACGTGCCCTGGTCGAAACCCGGGATGACCAGCTGCAGCACCAGCGTGAGGGTCAGCGCCGCGACGGCCGTGACCGTGCCGCGCCGGAGCTGCCCGGGGTTGCGGGCGGTGTCGGCCAGGGTGCGGGTATCCGGCGTGTACCAATGGCTGCAGCCGAGGATCAACAGGTACCCGACTACGGCGCCCAAGAACCCCAGCACTCCCACGCTTTGCGGCTTGACCATGGCCGGCACCACGAGGATTGCCAGGATCCCGAGCCCGCTCGTGGCCGGCAGCGCCAGCGGGAACGCCAGGGCATCGATGAGGATCACGAGCACCCCGAGGACCGCGCAGATCAGCATGACGATTCCGGCGTTGGGGGCCACTGGGGTGCTCTCGGCCAGAACCGTTTCGCTGGCCCGCCGGAGGAACTTTCCCAGGTAGTTCATGGTCTCCGGGGAGGGGATGAACCCGGCAATGCTGTGCTGCCGGAAGAAGATGAAGGTCACGGCCACGATCAGCGCCACCAGGCCGCCGGCGGTCACCAGCCAGGGCCGGGCACGCAGGGACCGGAGCACCGCGAGGGAGAACGCAACGGAGAGCACGGTACTGAACACCGGGGAGTACCAGGCCCAGCCACGCAGGACGCCGTTGAATCCGAGGGCCGCGCCCGCGACGGCTACCGCGACGGCGGTCGCCATCACCCAGGGCCGGGCGCCGGGTCCGTCCGGCCGGGACGCCGCACCGGGGGAGAGGGCCGTCGGTTCTTCTCCGCCGGCCGTGCCGGTGCCTTGGCTGCGTTGCGGGGCGAGCGTCATGGCCGGCCCCCCACGCCGCGGCGGACGTCGGCCCCGGCGGACATCCCCGGGTCTGCCTGGTCGAAGGCTGCCCAGGCGTCAGGCAGCGAGCTCTGGGCGGACACCGCCAGGGCCCGCCATCCGCCCAGCCGCAGCGCCTCCAGCACCTCGGGCACTTCGCCGGAGTCCTGTGCCCGGTCCGTGACCAGCAGCGCGAAGGCGTTCGCGCCGAACCCGGCGGCCGGGGACAGCGCCCGGGCCTCGGCCGGGGTCAGGCTGCCCAGGACCGCCAGGACAGGTCCGCGCAGCCGGTGGGCGGAAAGTTTGTCCATCAGGGTGTCGTCGAAGGCGTGCGGGGCATTACCGGTGCCCGCACCGGCCCCGGAGCGGAATCCCCCCGGCGCGGAAGATCCGGTGCTGGTTCCCGCCGCGGCCTTCTGCGGGCGGGGCCCCGTGCGGTCACGGTGCGGGTGGGTGTGGTGCGGGCCGGAAAGCTCGATGGCAGCCAGGCTTTCGGCGATGGACTGCAGCCCGGCCGTTCCGGTGTATTCCTCGGCTTCCGGGTCGGGAGCGGACGGCGAATGCCGGAAGGCCGGCTCGCCCGCGCTGTCCAAGAACCGCAGCGAGTAGTTGCGTTCCGCGAGGTGCGCCCCGATCGACATCGCCGCCGTGACAGCCCACTCGAAGGCATCAGAGGTCAGCAGGTCGTGGCCGTCCCCCTCCCCGCCGCCCGGGTGGCCGCCGGAGGAATGGGCACTGTGGCCGAACACCCCGTGGGGGTAGGCGGAGAGCCGCTGGTCCAGGATGATGGTCGCCTCGGGGGTCGTGACGGATTCCTCCTGCCGCACCATGAGGGACCCGTGGCGGGCGGTCGCGGCCCAGTGCACCCGGCGCAGCGGATCCCCGTGGCGGTATTCGCGGGTCGTGACGTCGTCGTCGCTGGGATTGGCCCGGGCCCGCGTGGGTGTGACACCGTCGTGTCCGCGCGCACCGGCGAGCCCCGTCTCCGGCAGCTCGATGGCGGCGGGCGTGACGGTGAGGAGGTCGCCGTCGTCAATCGCGTGGCGGTGGAACGAGAGCCCGAAGGGATCGCTGAATTCCGCCGTGACGGGCCCGATCAGGAACTGGCCGCGCCTGGCCGAGCGGAGGTGGTACTCATAGCGGCTGGTGCCGCCGGCTGCCGCACGGGCCGGGAACCGGAAGACGGGCGATTCGCCGAACCGGGCCGGCAAGTGTTCCTCCATGACCGCGTGGCCTGTGCCCGCCCCGGTCCGCGCGACGGCCAGCCGCACCGTGGCACGGGCGGAGGTTTCAACCGGCGACGGGCTGAATTCGCGGTAGACCCGGAACCTCGGCTTCAGGACCCGGGTTCCGGCCAGGGCGAGCGCCGGCAGCACCAGCAACAGGACGGCCAGGGCCAGCAGGTCCCGGCGCCCCATGATCTGCGCGGCCAGCAGCGACACCGCACCCGCGCCGAGCAGGCCCCAGCCGCGGCTGCTGAAGAAGTGCCCGGGGAACCGATCCCTTAACGCCACGGCGGAGCCATTCCCTAGCGCGGATTGGGCAGGTTGGGCGGCGGCGCGGCTGCCATGGCCGAGGCCTTCTTCCGGCCAGGGAGGCCGGTTCCGTTGGGTGAGGCCGTCACGTCCGGGGTGACGGGTATCTTGGCGATGATGGCCCGGATGACGCTTTGCGGCGTCTCACCCGCGCTGGCCGCCTTGCGGTCGAGGATGATCCGGTGGGCGAGCACCGCTTCGGCGACGCTGACGACGTCGTCCGGCAGCACAAAGTCCCGGCCCTCCAGCGCGGCGGTGGCCTTCGCCGCACGCAGGAGCTGCAGCATGGACCGCGGACTGGCGCCGAGCCGGAGAAGCCCGCTTTCCCGCGTGGCCCGGCCCAGGGCCACGGTGTACTCCTTGATCGACCGGGACACGTACACCTGCTGCACCGTGGCAATCATGGCGGCCACTTCCGCCGCGGTGACCACTGCCGTCACACGCGCCAGCGGAGAGGAGGCCTGGTGGGTTTCGAGCATCTCCATCTCGGACTCACGGTCCGGGTAGCCCATGGAAATCCGGGCCATGAAGCGGTCCCGCTGCGCTTCCGGCAGCGGATACGTGCCCTCCATCTCAATGGGGTTCTGCGTCGCCACCACCATGAAGGGCTCATCCAGCCGGTAGGACGTGCCGTCCACCGTGACCTGGTGCTCCTCCATGCACTCCAGCAGGGCTGACTGGGTCTTGGCCGAGGCGCGGTTGATTTCGTCCCCGATGACGATGTTGGCGAACACCGCGCCGTGCCGGAACTCGAAGGTCCGGGTCGCCTGGTTGTAGATGGACACGCCCGTGACGTCGGACGGGAGCAGGTCCGGGGTGAACTGGATCCGGCTGACGGAACAGTCGATGGTGCGGCCCAGCGTCTTCGCCAGGAGCGTCTTGCCCACCCCCGGGACGTCTTCGAGGAGCAGGTGGCCCTGGGCGAGGAGGACCGTGAGCGCCAGTTTGGCCGCTTCGGCCTTGCCGTCGATGACCGTATTGATCGCCGTCAGGATCCGGGTGCTGGCTGAGTGGAAAGCGTCGGCTTCCATGGCCGGCAGTTCATGCCGCGGGGGCCGGTGTCCGGCTGCGTTTGGATCCAAGGAAGCGCGGCCCGGGAGGCTCTGTCCTTGGGGGAGGATGTCGTCTACGGAAGTGCGGTGGTAATCCATCGGCAGCCTTTCAGCCCTGGTGGGTCCCGGATCTGACCGCCCGCGGCGGCCGGGCCCCGCAGTGGCATTCACCTGTTTCCTAACGGGGAAATTACAGAGTATTAACAGACTACTAACAC
>NZ_CAKKMM010000268.1:0-5515 GCF_918698205.1 Microbacterium sp. Bi128
GCGCCGCCCCTCACTGCAGCCGCCGCGCCACCTCCGCCTGGGCCTCGGCGAAGGACTCCTCGGCGCCCTCGCGGCCGCCCGACAGGTTCACCCCCGCGACGCCCGGGATCGCGAGCATCTCCTCGGCGAGCGCCACCGCCAGCGCGATGCCCTCGGCCCGCGGATCCCGCGCCTCGCGCACGCGCGACAGGAACCCGTCCGGCAGCACGAGCGTCGTGAACGACTCGAGCAGATCCGCCGAGGCGTGGTCCACGACCACTGGCACGCACGGCACGAACGCCGCCGACACGCCGACCTCGTCGATGAACCTCCGCACGGGCTCCGCTCCGCCGGCATGGTTCACGAAGCACACGTCGGCGCCGGCGCGCAGCTTCTCGCGCAACCGCGCCGCCCGCCGCTCCACCGGTGGGGCCGCGGGAGACGCCGCGACCGACACGACGTGCCCCGCGGCCCGGGCGAGGGCCGCCGCCTCGGTCGAGTCGAGGTCGAACACGGGTGCGGCGTCGGGCCGATGCCCCGTGCGGGTGTGATCGCCGGTGACGCAATGCACCCCGGCCACCCCCTCGACCGCCAGGGCCGCCAGCTCGCCCTCGATCGCGACGCGGTTGCGGTCGCGCATGTTCAGCCCCGTCCACACCCGCAGCCCCGCGCGCTGCAGCAGGTACGCCCGGTAGGCCGGAGGAAACTGCACGCGCGCCGATCCCGCGTCGCCGGCGAGGACGGCATCCACCTCTCCCGCGAGCAGGGCGGCGCAGGAATCGATGGATGCCACGCTCAACGCCCGCGCGGGGAGGTCGGCCACGACCCACGGGCGCGTGCCGAGCGAGGCCAGGGTCTCTGCGGCGGCGGCGGTGCGTGGGCCGGGGGGCGGTGCCGAGACCCGGTCGACGCCGGTCCACGTCACCGTCGACCGCGGCAAAAACGTGCACGCGCGAGAAGCGTCGATCTCGCACGATCCGTCGAAGCCGACGCCGCCGCACGGACCGTATTCCATGCGCTTGGGGCACGCGTCGAGAAGGGGCAGGACTTGCACGGGACGCCTCCGCTCCGGGGCACCGTGGCCCCACGCCCGGGAGTGTACGGAGCGCGTGTTTCAGCGAATGTTCATGGCGGCAACATCGCCGAAACGCGCGGTCCCTACGCTCGGCGGTGCACGCTGCACACCCGGAGGTGGCCATGATCACGGCAGGCACCACGTTCGGCTCCGATCTCGACGAGACCGACGCCCTCGTCGCCGACCCGCTCGCGCTGATGGTGCGGTGGCTCCCGCCGCACGACAGCGAACTGCGCCCGCTCGCGGCCCTGTCGACGATCGGCCGCGACGGTCTGCCGTCGCTGCGTCACGTCCTGGTGAGCGATCGGGATGCCACGGGTCTGTACTTCCACACCGATTCCGCGAGCGCGAAGGTCGCCGAGATCGCGGCCAACCCGGTCGCGGCGATGTCGGTCGCGTGGCCCGAGGTGGGACGGCAGCTCGTCGTGCGCGGCATCGTCGAACGCGTGAGCGCGCCCGAGGCCGCCGCCGTGTACGCCCAGCGTTCGCGGTACCTGCAGCTGCTGGCCTGGATGAACACGCTCGACAACGCCCAGCTCCCCACCGACGAGCGCCGACGCGTCTGGGCCGACTTCGACTCCGCGCACCCCGTCCTGGACCCGCCGCAACGCTGGGTCGGCTTCCGACTGCGGCCCCTCACGCTGACGTTCTGGCGGGGCGACCCGGCGGGGCAGAGCACGCGCCAGCACTACCGGCTCGCCGACGGCGCGTGGTCGGGCGAGATCCTGGCGGGCTGAGGCATGGACATCACCACCGTCACCTCCTACCGCGCCGCCCGGACGCGCGAAGACCTCACGCTGGCGCCGGGCGAGGTCGTGATGGCCGGGGGCACGTGGCTCATGAGCGAGCCGCAGCCCGCGACCACCGGCTTTGTCGACCTCACGACCCTCGGCTGGCCCGACATGGAGGTCACCGACGCCGGGCTCCGCATCGGGGCGACGTGCACGATCGCGCGCCTGCTCGCGTGGGTCGAACGTGAGGCTCCCGCCGAGTGGACGTCGCTCGCGCTCGCGCGTCCGGCCGCCGACGCGCTGCTGGCGTCGTTCAAGATCTGGAACACCGCCACCGTCGGCGGCAACGTCTGCCGGGCGTTCGCGGCCGGGGCGATGATCGCTTTCCTCTCGACCCTGGATGCCACGGCGGTGGTGTGGACGCCCGACGGCGGCGAGCGTCGGATCGCGGTGGCAGACCTCGTCGTCGACAACGCCGCGACCTCGCTGGAGCCCGGCGAGGTGCTGCGTGCCCTCGATGTCCCGCTCACGGCGCTGACCTCCCGAGTGGCGCTGCAGAAGATCGCCCTCGCCGAACTCGGCCGGTCGGGCGCCGTCGTCACGGCTCGCGTCGACCCCGACGGCGCGGCGGTGTTCGTCGTCACGGCCGCGGTGCGTCGGCCGCGCGTGCTGCGGTTCGCGCGGGTGCCCGGAGCGGGAGAGTTGCGGGATGCCGTGGCATCCGCGACCGATTTCTACACCGATCCGCTCGGCAGCGCGGATTGGCGCCGCGGGGTGAGCGTGGTGCTCGCCGAGCGGCTGCGCGCGGGGTTCGTGCGGACCGTGCACGAGGGAGCCGCGTGAGCGCCGGGTTCCGCGGTGCCGTCCCGCGCTCCGGAGCTCGGAGCGGTTCAGCGCTCGACGCGCACCCCGACGTCGCCCCGCGGACCGCTTTCTCCGGAGCGCGGCACCGGCGCCACCCGACACACGTTCGCCAGGAGGGCACCGCGTGAGGTTCGAGGTCAACGGGTCCGCCATCGAGGCCGACCCCCGTCCGGGCCAGTGCGCCCGGACGCTGCTGCGTGAGACCGGCCACGTCGAGGTGAAAAAGGGGTGCGACGCGGGTGACTGCGGCGCGTGCTCGGTGCTCATCGACGGTGAGCCGACGCACTCGTGCATCGTCCCGGCGATGCGACTCGAGGGTCGCGCGATCACCACGGCCGCCGGGCTCGCGCCGGGCGACGAACTCCACCCGGTGCAGGAGGCGCTGGCATCCGGATTCGGGTTCCAGTGCGGTTTCTGCACGCCCGGCATGAGCGTCACGGCCTCGACCCTGTGCGCGAGCGACCTCGACGACCTCGACCGCCGCATGAAGGGGAACCTGTGCCGCTGCACGGGGTACCGGCCGATCCGTGAGGCGATCCGGGAGTCCGTGCTGGGTCCGGTGCGCGAGACGGGACTCGCCACCGCGTGGGATGGCCGCCCCGCGCTCACGCCCGCGCGGGACGGCAGCGTCCCGGCCGCCGGCCGCGTCGGCACCTCCGTCGTACCCGAGGCCGCGCGAGACGGCAGCGTCCCGCCCGACGGCCGCGTCGGCACCTCCGTCGTGCCCGAGGCCGCCCGCCGCATCGTCCAGGGCAAGGAACCGTTCACGTTCGACGAGCCCGTGCCCGGCGGCCCGCCGCTCGTGCTGCGCGTCGTGACCTCACCCCACGCGCACGCGCGGATCACCTCCATCGACACCGTCGACGCGCTCGCGGTCCCCGGCGTCGTCGCGGTGTTCACCCACGCCGACGTCCCCGACGTCCGTTACTCCACCGGCCGCCACGAACACCGCACCGACGATCCCGACGACACGCGCATGCTCGACGACGTCGTGCGGCACGTGGGCCAGCGGGTCGCCGCGGTCGTGGCCGAGACGGCGGAGGCCGCGGATGCCGGCTGCCGCGCGGTCCGCGTGGAGTACGCCGTGCTCCCCGCCGTCTTCGATCCCGAGGACGCGCGCCGCCCCGGCGCTCCCCTGCTGCACCCCGACCGCACCCCCGAGGAGCGGGTGATGGCGGCCGACCGCAACGTCGTCGCCGGCTTCCACACCGGCCACGGCGGCGACATCGACGAAGCCCTCGCCGCGAGCCACGCCACGGTGAGCGGCGAGTGGCGTTCGTCGCGCGTCACACACGCGGCGCTCGAGACGCACGGATCCGTCGGGTGGCTCGACGACGAGGGCCGCCTCGTCCTCCGCTCGTCGACGCAAGTGCCGTTCCTCGCCCGCAACGAACTCGCGCACGTCTTCGGCCTCGAGCGCGACCGCATCCGCGTGTTCGCGAACCGGGTCGGCGGCGGCTTCGGTGGCAAGCAGGAGCTCTTCACCGAAGACCTCACGGCGCTCGCGGTGCTCAAGCTCGGTCGCCCGGTGGCGTACGAGTTCTCGCGCACCGACCAGTTCGTGCGGGCGTCGCTGCGGCATCCGATGCGCGTGCGCGTGTCTCTGGGGGCGGATGCCGCGGGCACCCTGACCGCGATGAAGCTCGACGTGCTCAGCGACACCGGCGCGTACGGCAACCACGCGATCGGCGTGCTGTTCCACTCGTGCGCCGAGTCGACGACGCTGTACCGCGTGCCGACGAAGTGGATCGACGCCGAAGCGGTGTACACGAACAACCCGCCGTCGGGCGCGTTCCGCGGGTACGGGCTCGGTCAGGTCGTGTTCGCGGTCGAGTCCGCGATGGACGCCCTCGCCGAGGAGCTCGGCATCGACCCGTTCGACCTGCGTCGCCTCAACGCGGTGCAGGAGGGCGATCCGCTCCACCCCGACGAGGACAAGTACGAAGAAGACCTGATCTGGGGCAGTTACGGCCTCGACCAGTGCCTCAATCTCGCGCAGGACGCCCTCCGCCGCGGCAACGGCGTCGAGGCCCCCGCGGGCTGGGCGGTCGGCGAGGGCATGGCGGCAGCGATGATCGCGACGATGGCCCCCCGCGGACACATCGCCCACACGACCGCGACCCTGCGTCCCGACGGCACGTACCTGCTGCGCGTCGGCACGGCGGAGTTCGGCAACGGCACCTCGACCGTGCACCGGCAGATCGCGGCAACGGTGCTCGACGCCTCCCCGGAGCGTCTCGAACTCTGGGCCGCCGACACCGACGCCGTCCGCCACGACACCGGCGCCTTCGCCTCCGCGGGCACCACGGTCGCGGGCAAGGCGCTGCACGCGGCGTGCACCGTGCTGCGGCGGCGCATGATCGACATCGCCGCGGAGCTGACCGGAGCGGATGCCGCTTCGGCCGAGGTCGTGGCATCCGGTGTTCTGGCCGGAGACGAGCTCGTTTCGTGGGAGCGGATCGTGGATGCCGCGCCCGCTTCGCTGCGGGACGAGCAGGGCCTCACCGCCGACGGCGCGGAGTTCGGCGACTTCCGCTCGCTGGCGTTCAACGTGCACGCCGTGCGGGTGGCCGTCGACCCCGAGACGGGCACGGTGAAGGTGCTGCAGTCGATCCAGACCGCCGACGCCGGGGTCGTGATCAACCCGGCGCAGTGCCGCGGGCAGATCGAGGGCGGGGCCGCGCAGGCCCTCGGCGGCGCGCTGTACGAAGAAGTGATGCTCGAAGAAGGGGTGGTGCAGAACCCGGTGTTCCGCACGTACCGCGTGCCGCAGTTCGCCGACGTGCCCGACACCGAGGTGTACTTCGCCGAGACCGACGACTCCCTCGGCCCCTTCGGCGCGAAGTCGATGAGCGAATCGCCGTAC
>NZ_CAKKMM010000269.1:0-5478 GCF_918698205.1 Microbacterium sp. Bi128
ACGGCCTCGACGGCGGCGACGGCCCAGCCCGGCTGGGACAGATCGGTGGATGCCAGGGTGCTGCGCACGGCCTCGAGGGCGGGGTGACCGAAGGGGGTCTGCAACGCGCGCAAGAACAGGTCGGGCTCGATGCGGTGCCCGTACTGGAGGAACGCCATCATGGCGCCGCGCTCGAGCGCCACGTCGCGGGTGTTCGGCAGGGACGCGAGCGTCACCGACACGGCCACCGGTGCCGGCGCTGCGTCCGCCGCTCCCCCGCGATGCGTCTCGCGCTTCTCGGCGCGGTCGGCACCGCGTGCGGCGCGTTCGACAGCGCTCTGCACCTCGGGGATGTCGAGGCCCAGGCGACGAGCGAGCACGCGGACGTACCCGGGCCGCAGCGAGGGGTCGCGGATGTCGGCCACGATCGGTGCGGCGGCGCGCAGGGCACCGGCGCGCCCCTCGACGCTGGAGAGGTCGTAGTCCTTCAGGCGCTGATCGATCACGAACTCGAACATCGGCGCCTTGGTGTCCATGAGCGAGCGCACCGCGCCGTCGCCGCGCTGCAGACGCAGATCGCACGGGTCGAGTCCGTCGGGAGCGACCGCCACGTAGGTCTGCGCGGCGAACCGCTTCTCGTCGGCGAAGGCGCGCAACGCGGCCTTCTGCCCCGCCGCATCCGGGTCGAACGTGAAGACCACTTCTCCAGATGCGCTGTCGTCACCCATCACGCGGCGGAGCACCGTGATGTGGTCGGAGCCGAAGGCGGTGCCGCACGATGCGATCGCGGTCGTGATCCCCGCGAGGTGGCAGGCCATGACGTCGGTGTACCCCTCGACGACGACGACCCGGTGCTCGCGCGAGATGTCGCGCTTGGCCAGATCGAGGCCGTACAGCACCTGGGCTTTCTTGTAGATCGGCGTCTCGGGGGTGTTCAGATACTTCGGGCCCTGATCGTCGTCGTAGAGCTTGCGCGCGCCGAAGCCGATGACCTGACCGGTGACGTCGCGGATGGGCCACACGACGCGGCCGCGGAATCGGTCGTACACCCCGCGCTGCCCCTGCGACACGAGGCCTGCCTGCACGAGCTCGTCGCGCGAGAACTTCTGCGCGAGCAGGTGATCCATGAGCGAGGACCACCCCTTCGGCGCGTATCCCACGCCGAAGTGCGCCGCGGCTCCCGCGTCGAAACCGCGGTCGCCGAGGAAGCGCCGCGCGGTGTCGGCCTCGGGAGACATCAGCTGCGTGCGGAAGTACTCGGCGGCGGCGGCGTTCGCGGCGTACAGCCGCGAGCGTCCGGTCGTCTCGGGTGCGGCGCCACCGTCCTCGTAGTGCAGCGTGTATCCCACGCGCGCGGCCATGCGCTCGACGGCCTCGGTGAACGAGACGTGGTCCATCGCGCGGAGGAACGAATACACGTCGCCGGACTCGCCGCAGCCGAAGCAGTGGTAGTAACCCACTTGCGGGCGCACGTGGAAACTGGGGCTGCGCTCGTCATGGAAGGGACACAGTCCCTTCATCGACCCCACACCGGCCGGTTTGAGCGCGACGCGCTCACCGACGACGTCGGCGATGTTGACCCGCGCCTTGACCTCGTCGATGTCGGCCTGCCGGATGCGCCCGCCCATCAGGCATCCGCTCCCCGCGGGGGTCGTGCGCCGGGCGCCCAGACGCCGAGCTCGGCGGCGTCGACCTCGCCGACGAGGCGGCCGTGCCAGGCGATGGCCAGCTGGTCGGTGAGGCTCGCAACCTGATCGACGATGACGCGACGTCGAGCGGTGTCGTCGACCGCGGCGGCGAAGTCGGGTGCGTGCAGGGCGTCGAGCGCCTCGGGGCGCTCCCACAGGGCGGATGCCAGGCGCTTGAGGACGCGTCGCTGCTCGCGGTAGAGCGCCTTTCGGCCGTCAATCGAGACGACGGTGGCCCCGATGATGCCCTTGAGCACCGCCATCTCGGCCTCGACGACGCGCGGGACGACGACGTGCGCCCGGTAGCGCGTCAGATCGTGGACGGCGTAGGCCTCGCTGGTCGCCGTCGTCGCGGCGCGCGCGAACCGGCCGATGAGGTCGGAGGTCAGGTTCTTGAGACGCGCGAATGCGGGCCGGCTGCCGTCGAATCCGTCGATCCACTCGGGCAGACGCATGAGCCGGTAGAGCGCATCGGCGAGCTCGTCGCGCGAGAAGTCGTATCCGACCCACGTCTGGATCGCAGTGAGGAGCGACTCGTGCCGCGCCGAGGCCGCCAGCGACGCCGGGTCGACGTAGAGGTTGACGACCGCGTCCTCGAAGTCGTGCACCGAGTAGGCGATGTCGTCCGAGAGGTCCATGACCTCGGCCTCGATGCAGCGCACACGCCCGGGAGCGCCGTCGCGCATCCAGTGGAACACGGGCTCGTCGTCGGGATACACCCCGAACTTCAGCCGCCCACCCGGATCGGGCAGCGGGGCGTCGGCCGTCCACGGGTACTTGCACGTGGCATCCAGGCTCGCCCGCGTGAGGTTGAGTCCGAAGGAGTGCCCGTCCGGCCCGATGACCTTGGGCTCGAGGCGCGTGAGGATACGCAGCGTCTGTGCGTTCCCCTCGAAGCCGCCGATGTCCTCGGCCCACTCGTTCAGCGCCCGCTCGCCGTTGTGTCCGAAGGGCGGGTGCCCGAGGTCGTGGCTCAGGCACGCCGTGTCGACGACGTCGGGTGAGAGCTCGAGGGCGGTGGCCAGCTCACGGCCGACCTGCGCTACTTCGAGCGAGTGGGTCAGTCGGTTGCGGGCGAAGTCGGCGGGGCTCGCGGGGCTCAGCACCTGCGTCTTCGCGGCGAGGCGGCGTAGCGCTGCCGAGTGCAGCACGCGTGCGCGATCGCGTGCGAAGTCGTCGCGCTGCGAGCGGTGGCGCTCTTCGTGGAACCGGGCGGCGTCGACATCGTGGTACCCCGACGGGCGCGCGACGCTCATCGCCGCCTCACCCGCCACTGTGGTCGAGCTCCGCGTCGGCGAGGGCACGGCCGGCGTCGTCGCCGATGTCGCGGGAATCGAGCCAGCCGTCGGGCAGGGCCGGTCGCTTGGGCGTGCCGGCGCGACCGCGCTGACCCTCGGCCGCCGCTCCCGGATAGGGCGCGTCGAGCTCCATCGTGGCGAGCAGGTCGTCGATCTCAGCGAGGGTCGAGGCGGTGGCGAGGCTCGCCCGAAGCTCACCGCCCACCGGATAGCCCTTGAAGTACCACGCGACGTGCTTGCGGATGTCGCGGCATCCGCGCCCTTCGTCGTCGAAGAACTCCACGAGCAGCTCGGCGTGACGACGGAACGCCTGCGCGACGAAACCGAGCGTCGCGTCCACCGGCTCGGCCGACGCCGCGCCGGGACGCCCGAGGGCACGCGCCAGATCGCCGAAGAGCCAGGGACGGCCCAGGCATCCGCGACCGACCACGACGCCGTCGCAGCCGGTCTCGTCCATCATGCGCACGGCGTCGGCGGCCGACCAGATGTCGCCGTTGCCCAGTACGGGGACGCTCGTGACGGTCTCTTTCAGCTTCGTGATCGCGCTCCAGTCGGCGGTTCCGGAGTAGAACTCGGATGCCGTGCGCGCGTGCAGCGCGATCGATGCGACGCCCGCGCCCTCGGCGACACGACCGGCCTCGAGGTAGGTGAGGTGATCGGCGTCGATGCCCTTGCGCATCTTGATCGTCAGCGGCAGGTCGCCCGCGGCGCGGACGGCACGCTCGACGATCTCGCGGAACAGTGTGATCTTCCACGGCAGCGCGGCCCCGCCGCCACGACGGGTCACCTTGGGGACCGGGCAACCGAAGTTGAGGTCGATGTGGTCGGCGTGATCCTCGTCGACGATCATGCGCACCGCCGCCTCGACCGTGGCCGGGTCGACGCCGTAGAGCTGGATCGAGCGCGGGGTCTCGGACTCGTGGTGGCGGATGAGACGCATCGTGGTGTCGTTGCGCTCGACGAGCGCGCGCGTCGTGATCATCTCGCTGACGTAGAGCCCGGCGCCGTACTCGCGGCACAGCCGCCGGAACGCCGTGTTGGTGATTCCGGCCATGGGCGCGAGCACGACCGGGGCGTCGAGTTCGATGGGGCCGATGCGCAGAGAGCGCGCCGGTGCCAGTGCCGTGGTCATCGTCCCATTCTCCCAGACCCCGCGCCCGCGCGGTGCCGTCGACCGGCTCCGGTGGGCTGGGGAGGAGGGGTCACGCCGTCGCGGTCTCGGGCTCGGCCGTCGCGGTGCGACGCTCGTTCCAGACCTGCCGGGCGATCTGGGTGAACGCCTCCACCGGCTGGGCGCCGCTCACACCGTACTTGCCGTCGATGACGAAGAACGGGACCCCCGTGATGCCGTAGGCCTGCGCCTGCGCCTGGTCTTCGCGCACCGCATCGCGGAAACGGCCGGACGTGAGGGCCTCGCGGGCCGCGTCGGCGTCGAGTCCGACCTCGACCGCGAGGTCGACGAGCTCGTCGTCGCGGCCGACGTGCTTCCCCTCGAGGAAGTAAGCCGCCATCAGACGCTCCGACAACTCCAGCTGACGTCCCTGCTCATTGGCGAAGTGCAGCAGCTCGTGGGCCTTGACGGTGTTGGTGTGCTGGAGGAGGTCGAACCGGTAGGCGAGCCCCGCCTCGGCGGCGACGCCCGTGACGCGGTCGAGCATCTCGCGCGCCTGCGTGGGCGAGATGCCCTTGTGGCGCGAGAGGTAGTCCACCTCGCCGCCGACGAAGTCGACGGGGGTGTCGGACGACAGTTCGAACGAGTGGTACTCGATCTCAACGACGGGTGCGTCGTCGTCATCGGAGGTGGCGGCGAGGCCGTTCTCGAGGTTGCGCTTCCCGATGTAGCACCAGGGGCAGGCGATGTCACTCCACACGTCGATCTTGATGGCATCCGTCATGTCGCGTGCAACCTTTCGATTCGACCATCTATTCCGATGGCGGCATTCATTTCGCGTCGGGGGTGTCGACCGCCCCGCCGAAACGGCGGTCGCGCGAGAGGTACCGGTCGATCGCCTCCCACAGGTGCGTGCGACGGAAGTCCGGCCAGAGGGTGTCCAGGAACACCATCTCGGCGTACGCCGACTCCCACAGCAGGAAGTTCGACGTCCGCTGCTCGCCGCTCGACCGCACGAAGAGATCCACGTCGGGCATGTCGGGCTGGTAGAGGTTCTTGCGGATGAGCTTCTCGGTGATCGCCGACGGCTTGAGCCTTCCGGCGGCGATGTCGTCGCCGATGCGCCGCATGGCATCCACGATCTCCACGCGTCCGCCGTAGTTCACGCACATCGTCAACGTCAGGGTGGAGTTGCCCTCGGTGAGCCGCTCGGCGTGCTGCAGTTCCTTGATGACCGAGCCCCAGAGGCGCGGCTTGCGGCCCGACCAGCGGATGCGCACACCCCACTCGTTGAGCTGGTCGCGGCGGCGGTGCAGCACTTCGCGGTTGAACCCCATGAGGAAGCGCACCTCGTCGGGCGAGCGCGACCAGTTCTCGGTCGAGAAGGCATACACGGACAGGC
>NZ_CAKKMM010000270.1:0-5443 GCF_918698205.1 Microbacterium sp. Bi128
CGCGGCGGCGGCGGTCGGCGTCGAACTGCCCGTGCCCGGCGTCGGCCCCGGCGTGCCGGACGGCGTGAAGGACTGGGCCGGGGTGCAGGCGGACAGCGCCGCGAGGCCCGTGCCCGCCAGTAGGAGGCGGCTGAAAGCCCGGCGGCTCGGCGATTCCGGGCCGGCTTCCTGCCGTCCCGCCGTCCCGTCCGCTTCGTCGTAGCACATCTGTGCTAGACCTTCCTCAGCAGCATCCGGCGGATGGAGTGGTCGGCGTCCTTGGTGAGGACCAGTTGCGCGCGGCCCCGGGTCGGGAGGACGTTTTCCTCGAGGTTGGGCTCGTTGATGCGCTTCCAGATCTCACGGGCGGTCTCTTCGGCCTCGGCATCGGAGAGTGTTGCGTAACGGTGGAAGTACGATTCCGGCTGGGCGAAGGCTGTGCTCCGCAGTTTGCGGAACCGGTCTGCGTACCACTCCTCGATATACGAGGTCTTCGCGTCAACGTAGATGAAAAAAACGAAGAAGTCGCTCAGGGCCAGGCCCTGCCTGCCGTCCTGCCGCGGCCGGGCCGGGGCCAGGACGTTCAGCCCCTCGACAATCAGCACGTCCGGGCGGCGCACCACCACTTCCTTGCCGGGGACGATGTCATAGGTGACGTGGGAATACCAGGGGGCCCGGACCTCCTCGGCGCCGCCCTTGATCTCGCTCACGAAGCGCAGCAGGGCACGGCGGTCGTAGGACTCCGGAAAACCCTTGCGCTCGAGCAGTTGCCGGCGCTTGAGCTCGGCGAGCGGGTAGAGGAATCCGTCCGTGGTGATGAGCTCCACGTTGGGGGTTCCGGGCCAGCGCCGGAGCATTTCGCGCAGGACGCGGGCGATGGTGGACTTGCCTACGGCCACCGAACCGGCCACGCCGATCACGAACGGCGTGCGCTGGGTGCTTTCGCCGAGGAAGGTGGTGGTGGCCGCGTGAAGCTGGCCCGCGGCTTCCACATAAAGGTGCAGGAGCCGGGACAGCGGCAGGTAGACCTCGCGCACTTCCTTGATGTCGAGGGGGTCCCCGAGGCCGCGAAGGCGGAACACATCCTCTTCATTAAGGGGCTGCTCCATCTGGGCAGCGAGCCGGGACCAGGTCTGCCGGTCCAGCTCCACGAACGGGGAGACACCTTCCCCGTTCGCTTCATTGCGTTGCAAAGTCACCCTAGAGATTCTGCCCTTCACAACGCCGAGAGCGAAATGGACTGGCCGGTGGAAGCCGGGGCAGGCCGTCCTGAGCCTCGCGCAGGGGCCTTCACGCCCCGCCGTCCCACGTCCTCCCTCCCGGAAACCCGCTAGGCTTATGACCATGTGTGGAATCGTTGGATATGTGGGCCACTCAGATGGCCGGGTAAATGCTGGACACAATGCCTTGGACGTTGTCCTTGAAGGATTGCGGCGCCTGGAGTACCGCGGCTACGACTCCGCGGGTATCGCTGTTGTGGCCGATGGCACGATTTCTTCCCGGAAGAAGTCCGGCAAACTGAGCAACCTCATTGCGGAGCTGGACGCCCGCCCGCTGCCGGAATCCCTCACGGGAATCGGCCACACGCGCTGGGCGACGCACGGCGGCCCGACGGACCAGAACGCGCACCCGCACCTGTCCGACGGCGGCAAGCTGGCCCTGATCCACAACGGCATCATCGAGAACTTTGCCGAGCTCAAGCTCGAGCTCCAGCGCAGGGGCGTCACCTTCGAATCCGAGACCGACACGGAAGTGGCGGCCGCCCTGCTCGGGGACATCTACCGGAACCAGCTCGGCGGTGACGCCGGCAACGGCGGCCTCACCCGGGCCATGCAGCTTGCCTGCCAGCGGCTCGAAGGCGCTTTCACGCTCCTCGCAGTCCACGCCGACCAGCCCGACGTTGTGGTCGCTGCCCGCCGGAACTCCCCGCTCGTCGTCGGCCTCGGCGAAGGCGAGAACTTCCTCGGTTCCGACGTCTCCGGCTTCATCGACTACACCCGGCGCGCCGTGGAACTCGGCCAGGACCAGATCGTCACGATCACCGCCGACTCCGTGGAAATCACGGACTTCTACGGCGCCCCCGCCGAGGGCAAGGAATACCACGTCAACTGGGACCCGGCCTCGGCGGAAAAGGGCGGCTTCCCGTCCTTCATGGAAAAGGAAATCCACGACCAGCCGGATGCCGTGCTGCAGACCTTGCTGGGCCGCTCCGACATCCACGGCAAGCTGACGCTTGATGAGCTCCGCGTCGATCCGCAGCTGCTCAAGAACGTCAACAAGATCATCGTCCTCGCGTGTGGCACCTCCGCCTACGCCGGGCAGGTGGCGAAATACGCCATTGAGCACTGGTGCCGGATCCCCACCGAGGTCGAGCTCTCGCACGAATTCCGCTACCGGGATCCGATCGTGGACGAGAACACGCTGATTGTCTCCATCTCCCAGTCCGGCGAGACCATGGACACCCTCATGGCGGTCCGCTACGCCAAGGAACAGGGCGCCAAGACCGTCTCCATCTGCAACACCAACGGCTCCACCATCCCGCGCGAATCGGATGCCGTGCTCTACACGCACGCCGGACCCGAAATCGCCGTGGCCTCGACCAAGGCGTTCCTGGCCCAGATCACGGCCGCCTACCTGCTGGGCCTTTATTTGGCACAGCTGCGCGGCAACAAGTTCCAGGGCGAGATCAAGGACATCCTGGCCGACCTGGGCAAAATCCCGGCCAAGATCCAGCGCATCCTCGACAACGAGGCCCAGATCAAGGAACTCGGCCAGTCCATGGCTGACGCCAAGTCCGTGCTGTTCCTGGGCCGCCACGTCGGTTTCCCGGTGGCGATGGAGGGCGCGCTGAAGCTCAAGGAGCTCGCGTACATCCACGCCGAGGGCTTCGCCGCAGGAGAACTCAAGCACGGCCCGATCGCACTGATCGAGGAAGGCCAGCCCGTCTTCGTGGTGGTCCCGTCCCCGCGCGGCCGCGACTCGCTGCACTCCAAGGTGGTCTCCAACATCCAGGAAGTCCGTGCCCGCGGCGCCAAGACGATCGTGATCGCCGAAGAAGGCGACGAGGCCGTCAAGGCGTACGCCGAACACGTCTTCTACATCCCCGAGACCCCCACGCTCCTGGCGCCGCTGCTCGCAACGGTTCCGCTGCAGATCTTCGCCCTCGCACTCGCCTCGGCCAAGGGTTACGACGTGGACCAGCCACGCAACCTGGCCAAGAGCGTGACCGTAGAATAACGCCATGATTGTTGGCATAGGCGTAGACGTCGTAGACATTGAGCGGTTCGGGCGCCAGCTCGAGCGCACCCCCGGGCTGCGCGACAGGCTGTTCGTCCCCGCCGAGCGGGAACTGAACACGCGGTCCCTCGCCGCGCGGTTTGCCGCGAAGGAGGCCGTGGCCAAGGTGCTGGGGGCGCCGGCCGGCATGAACTGGCAGGACTGCTGGATTGGGCTGGACCAGAACGGCCCCACCGTCCAGGTCAAAGGCACCGTGCTGGCCGTGGCGGAGTCCAAGGGCGTCAAGCGCTGGCACTTGTCCATGAGCCACGACGGCGGGATCGCCACGGCGACGGTTGTCGCCGAAGGCTGAGACGGCCGTCCAGGCAGAACCGGCCCCAGCGCCGAGCATTCCCCAGCGACCGCGAATGGACTGAAACCATGATCAGCGCCTACACCGGAACCCAAGTGCGAGAGGCCGAAAAGCCATTTCTCGACGACACACTGGGCTCCGGTGCGGGCGCTGTTCTTATGCAGCGGGCCGCGTACGGCCTCGCCAACGCTGTGATCCGCGAATTGCGGAGCCGCGGGCAGCGGCTGTACGGCTCCAGCGTGGCCGTGCTGGCGGGCAAGGGCAACAACGGCGGAGACGGGCTCTTCGCCGCCGCGCTGCTGGCCCGCCGCGGCATGCGCACGACGGCGGTGCTCACCGCGGGCGCGGCCCACGACGCCGGGCTGGCGGCGTTCCGGAAGGCCGGCGGCCATGCCGTGGCCCTCACCGGTGACAACGCTGCCGAACTCGCCGCGCTGGCCGGCGGCGCCGACGTCGTGATCGACGCAGTCCTCGGGACCGGAGCCCAGGGCGGGCTGCGCGGACCGGCCGCCGAACTGGTCGCGGCCCTGGAGCGTTCCCGGCCAGGCTCCCGTTCCCCCTTGGTGGTGGCCTGCGATATCCCCAGCGGGGTGGACGCGGACACGGGGGAGGCGCACGCGCCGGTGCTGGCGGCCGACATGACGGTGACCTTTGGGGCCGCCAAGGCCGGCCTGCTGGCGGACCCGGGCGCGGACTTCGCGGGCGCCATCCGGGTGGTCCCGATCGGAATCGAGCAGGCGCTGCCATGGCCGTCCCTGCGACGGCTTGAGGCCGCAGACCTGTCCGCCCTCCTGCCACGCCCGCAGCGGCGGGCGCACAAGTACTCCCGGGGGGTGCTGGGGGTGGTCGCGGGCTCCGGCGCTTATCCCGGCGCCGCGGTGCTGGCCTGCCAGGGCGCCCTGGCAGCCGGCGCCGGAATGGTGCGTTACCTGGGGCCGCCGGACGTCGCCGACCTGGTCCGCCGTTCCTGTCCCGAGGTGGTGTGCAGCACCGGCGCCGTGGCCGACACGCACGTGCAGGCGTGGCTCGTTGGCTCCGGACTCGATGACTCCGATGAGGAGCAGTTGCAGCGCGCCCGTGACGCCGCAGACTCGGGCCTGCCGACGATCGCCGACGCCGGCGCGTTGCCGGCCCTGCCTGATGTGCTCGCCCCGCAAGTGATCCTGACACCCCACGCCGGCGAACTGTCGGCATTGCTTCAGCGCCTCGGGGCTGGGTTGGACCGCTCCGCCGTCGAAGCATCCACCCTCAGCGCTGTGCGGCGGGCTGCGGGCCTGACTGAAGCCACCGTGCTGCTCAAGGGCGCCACGACCCTTGTGGCCTCCCCCTTCCAGGACTTCTTCAGCCAGTCCGAAGGCACGCCCTGGCTCGCCACGGCAGGCAGCGGCGACGTCCTGGCCGGAGTCATCGGCGCGCTGCTGGCCCAGTTGGGCGCCGACGTCGGGCGCTTCGGTGCTTATGACATCGACCCCGACGCCAGATGGGCGGCGATCGCGGCGATGGCAGCCAGCATCCACGGTCTTGCCGGAGTCCGGGCTTCCCGCGGGGGGCCATTGACCGCAACGGCCATCGCGCGTGCCGTTCCGGAGGTGATGCGGGAGCTGTAACAAACGGGGGCGCTCCGAGCGCCCGGGCAAATACTAACCCTACTTACAAGTAGTCTGTCTAGAGAATATTCGTTCCGCACGAGGAGTACACATGGAAGTCTGGCCCGGATCGGCTTACCCGCTGGGAGCCACTTTTGACGGCACTGGCACCAACTTTGCCCTGTTCAGCGAGCGTGCCGAGCGGGTGGAACTGTGCCTCCTCGCTGACGACCTCACCGAAACCCGGATCGAACTGACCGAAGTGGACGGCTACGTGTGGCACTGCTAC
>NZ_CAKKMM010000271.1:0-5428 GCF_918698205.1 Microbacterium sp. Bi128
GGTATCGCCGTAACCTCATCCTCACCGACTTCGCGTCCCTGGTGTGGGTCGTCTACGGCACCCAGCTGGCGTGGTTCGGCACGGGGAACGCCGCTGTCGCGGCCAGCCGCGACAGCCGCATCACCGACCTGTCGTACTGGGTCTTCTCCGCCCTCCTGATCGTCGCCTGGATGTGGGCGCTCTCCTTCATCGACTCGCGCAGCGACCGGGTCTTGGGCACCGGCTCGCAGGAGTACATCCGCGTCGTCGACTCCAGCTTCCGGCTGTTCGGGACCATTGCCATCATCGCGTTCCTGACGCAGATCGACGTGGCGCGCGGGTACCTCCTGATCAGCCTGCCCGTCGGTGTCTTGGTCCTGATCGTGACGCGGTGGCTCTGGCGCCAGTGGCTGGTCGTCCAACGCTCCCGCGGGAAGTACTCGGCGAACGTGCTGCTGGTGGGCTCGCTCACCTCGGTGACGCAGTTGGCGCACGAATTCGCCCGCAGCCCCAACGCCGGCTACCGAGTGGTCGGGGCGTGCGTGCCCAGCGGCAAGGTCGCCGACACGATCCCGGGCACCGACATCCCCGTGATGGGACATGTCGGCGACGTCATCCGCGCTCTCCAGGTCACCGGCGCCGACACGGTCGCCGTCACCAGCGCGGACGAGCTCCCGGCAGACAAGGTCAAGCAGATCTCCTGGAGTCTCGAGGCCGGCCGCCAGCACCTCGTGCTCGCGCCGAGCATCATTGACATCGCCGGCCCACGACTGCACACGCGTCCGGTCGCGGGCCTTCCCCTCATCCACGTCGAGACGCCGCGGTTCTCGCGGGGCCAGGTCTTCCTCAAACGGACGGTCGACCTCGTCGCCAGCATCGCCGGCGTGATCGTCCTCAGCCCTCTGCTGGCCTTCCTCGCAATGGCCGTGCGGCTCTCCAGCGAAGGCCCGGTGTTCTTCCGACAGAAGCGCGTGGGATTCCGCGGCCACGAGTTCACCATGATCAAGTTCCGGTCCATGGTGGTCAACGCCGAGGATCTTCTCGAGCAGTTGGCGAAACAGGAGCGCGACGCCGGCAACGAGGTGCTGTTCAAGATGAAGAACGACCCGCGTGTCACCCCCATCGGGCGAATCATGCGCAAGTTCAGCCTCGACGAACTCCCGCAGTTGTTCAACGTCATCGGCGGTTCGATGTCGCTCGTCGGCCCGCGGCCCCCGCTGCCTTCCGAAGTCGCCCTCTATGCTGACCACGTGCACCGCCGATTCCTCGCCAAGCCCGGCATCACCGGCCTCTGGCAGGTCAGCGGGCGCTCCTCCCTCTCGTGGGAAGAGTCCGTGCGTCTGGACCTGTCCTACGTGGAGAACTGGACCCTCGTCGGCGACTTCGTGATCCTCGGCAAGACCGCCCGCGCCGCCCTGGCGCCGGGCGAGACCGCCGCGTGAACTCCCCGCGCTCCCGCGCGGGTCGACGGTGCGCCAGTCGCGCGCCGTCTCTGGACAAAGCTGGAGGAGACCCGTGCGTCTTTCTGTAATTGGTTGTGGATACCTGGGAGCCGTTCACGCGGCGGCGATGGCCTCGATCGGACACGAGGTCGTCGGTATCGACGTCGACGAACGGAAGGTCGCCTCGCTTTCGAAGGGCGAAGCGCCCTTCTTCGAGCCCGGACTGCAGGAGATCCTCGCCGAGGGAATCGCCTCGGGTCGCCTGTCGTTCACGACCGACATGGCCGCCGCGCAGGGCGCCAAGGTCCACTTCATCGGTGTGGGCACGCCCCAGCAGCCCGGCGGATACGCCGCCGACCTGACCTACGTGCACGCGGCCGTGGACGGCCTGCTGCCCTACCTGTCCGAGGGTGACATCGTCGCCGGCAAGTCGACGGTGCCCGTCGGCACCGCCGAGTCGCTCGCTCCCCGTGTGAGCGAGCGCGGAGCGACCCTCGTGTGGAACCCCGAGTTCCTCCGCGAGGGCTGGGCGGTGCAGGACACCATCGACCCCGACCGTCTCGTCGCGGGCGTCCCGAGCCTCGACGGCGCGCCGACCGAGGAGGGCGCGCGCACCGCGGATGTCCTGCGCGAGGTATACCACCCCTCGATCGCCAAGGGCACGCCCTTCATCATCACCGACTACGCCACCGCGGAACTCGTCAAGGTCTCCGCCAACGCGTTCCTCGCGACGAAGATCAGCTTCATCAACGCGATGGCAGAGATCGCCGAGGTCACCGGAGCCAACGTGACGACCCTGGCCGACGCGATCGGTCACGACGCGCGCATCGGACGCCGCTTCCTGGGCGCCGGCATCGGCTTCGGCGGCGGCTGCCTCCCCAAGGACATCCGCGCGTTCTCGGCTCGGGCGGAGGAACTCGGCCGCGGAGAGTCGGTGGCATTCCTGCGCGAGATCGACGCGATCAACCTGCGTCGCCGCGACCGGGCGGTCGACCTGACCGTCCAGGCGCTCGGCGGCACGGTGTTCGAGAAGAAGGTGACGGTGCTAGGCGCTGCCTTCAAGCCGCACAGCGACGACATCCGCGACTCCCCCGCGCTCGACGTGGCGGTGCGCCTGCACGGCCTCGGCGCGGATGTCACCCTGACCGACCCGGCCGCGATCGAGAACGCCCGCCGCATCCACCCGCAGCTGACGTACGTCGAGGATCGTGACGAGGCTCTGCGTGGAGCGGATGCCGTGATCGTCGTGACGGAGTGGGACGAGTACCGACGCGACCTCGACCCCGCACTCGCCGCCGAACTGACCTCCGGCCACGTCGTGATCGATGGACGCAACTGCCTGGATGCCGCCGCGTGGCGCGCCGCCGGCTGGACGTACTACGGCATGGGTCGCCCCTGACCCCTCTGACACACTCGCGAACGCCCCGGCAGCATGCCGGGGCGTTCGTCATTCGCGCCGGCCCGCACGAATGTCCGTCCTGCCCGTGACGAATCACCGCCTCGGCACGTCTCCTCAGTAAGCGAACATCGCTGCACCGGGAACAAGCCCGGAGCAGAACGTACTGGAAGGACACTCCGATGGCTAACGAAGACACGCCCACGGCATCCCCGGCCGCGCCCCACGGCTCGCGCGTAGACCGCGCGTACACCGGTTCCGGGGACTCTGCCGAGACAGCGGGCAAGAACACCATCGCCGACGCGGTCGTGGCCAAGATCGCCGGCATGGCCGCGCGTGAGGTCGCCGGCGTCCATGCCCTGGGTGGCGGCGGAGCCCGCGCCTTCGGCGCGATCCGCGACGCGATGAACGCGACCGACCTGGCCCAGGGAGTCAAGGTCGAGGTGGGCGAGACCCAGGCCGCGGCCGACCTCACGATCGTGGTCGAGTACCCGGCTCCCCTCCAGGAGGTGGCCGACCAGGTGCGCGCTCGCGTCGCCGGCGCCATCAGCCGTCTCGTCGGCCTCGAGGTCGTCGAGGTCAACGTCGACGTCAACGACATCCACATCCCGGGTGACGACGACGACGACTCGACCCCCTCCCGCGTGTCATGAACCCGACACTCACCGGCGCGCTCGTCGGTCTCGTCCTGGCCGTCGCCGCGCTGATCTTCGGATTCTGGGGCTTCCTCCTGGTCGCCCTCTTCATGGTGATCGGCGCTGTCGTCGGCCGCATCGTCTCGGGCCAGATCGACATCCGCAGCATCGCCAACGCATTCTCGGGTCGGAGCACATCGTGACCACCGTGCTTCCCGGGACGGCCACGGCCGCTCCGGGGGGCGGGGTCGCGGAGCGCCTCGGCGGCCGTGTCGACATCGCCGACCGGGTGTTCCGGAAGGCGGCGGAGCAGGCGGCCGCCGAATCGATCGGCGTCGACCGCGCGGATGTGACCGTCGAGATCGCCGGCTCGCGCGACACCGTCGCCGTACGCGTGCGGTCCCCGTTCCCGATCCCCCGCCTCGATGACACCGAGGCCGTGCTCGCGGCCACACCCGTGCTGGAGGCCGCTCACGGCATCCAGCACGACCTGCACGAGCGCCTCACCCGCCTCTTCGGTCGCGAGGTCTCGCGCGTGGACCTGACCATCAGCGGCGCGACCGCCCCGAGCCGGAGGAGGGTGAGATGACCGACTCCGTCCTGCGCACCGTCGTGCGCCGGGAGACGCATTCGCCCCGCACCGCGGCGATGCTCATCGTCGTGGTGCTGATCATCCTCGCTGCGGCCTACGCCGCGGTCGAGATCGTGGTGGCGTCAATCGGCCGACCTCCCCTGCTGATCGCCCCTGCCGCGGCGTTCGACGCGTTGGCGGCTCTGCCTACGGCCGTCGCGCCCGCAGCGCTGATCGCGACCGGCGTCGTCCTCGCGGTCATCGGCCTCGTCGTCGCGATCCTCGCGGTGGCCCCCGGCCGCCTGTCCAAGCACGAGATGGCTTGGGGCGAGCGGGCCGTCGTCGTCGACAACGGCGTCGTGGCCTCGGCGCTGGCCCAGCACCTCGCCACCGAGTCGGGGATCGCCCGGGAGAATCTCCTGGTGGGCGTCGCTCACCGCACCGTCGACGTCACGGTCCGTCCGCCGATGGGCATCCCGGTCGACCGGGAGCACCTGCGCCGGATCGTCGAAGACGAGGTCGCGTCCTACCGGCTCACCCCGTCGGTCCGCACGATCGTCCGCGTCGAGCGTCCCCGTGACGCCGGGAAGGAAGACTCGCGATGAGAAACACCAATCGCGCCGTGAACCGCATCCTGCTGTTCGTCGTGGCGCTCGTCCTGCTCGGGCTGGGAGCCCTCCTGATCGTGGTCGTCGCCGTCCCCGGTGCCGCAGATGTGTGGACACGCACGGCCGACGGCATCCGCGGGTGGGCCGACGACATCGGCCAGCCCTCGCTCAGCATCGGCGCCGTCGCCGCGCTCGTGGTCGTGGCGCTCCTCCTCGTCCTCGTCGCAGTCGGGGCCGTCCGTGGACGGCATCGCGTTCCCCTCCAGTCGACAGGAGCCGAGAGCACCGCAGGGCGCATCACCATCACGGACGGCTTCGCATCGACCGCTCTGAAGAGCTCGCTCGACGAGCGCGACGAGATCCTCGCCTCCCGCGTCGCCTCGAACGAGGTGCGCAAAGAGGCAGTGCTGCACGTCAGCGTCATGCCGCGACAGAACACGTCGCCGCGTCGGATCGCCGAGGACGTCGACACGCTCGTCAAGAACCTCGCGACCCTGACGGGTCAGCAGTTCCGCACGTACATCTCGGTGCACTCGAGTCTGCGCGCCAAGCTCGCGCACGACCACCGGCGCCTGAACTAGAAAGAGGATGCCATGCGCAACCGCATCATCATTGTGGGCGCCGTCGTTCTGGTCGCCTATGTCCTGGGCACCCGCGCCGGCGGCGTGAAAGTGAAGTCCCGCGAGTCGGTCGGTCATCAGCTGGTCCGTATGTGGGACGACCCGCGCGCACGTCGCCGTCGACGCAAGGCCGCCACGAAGGCGGAGAAGAAGGCAAAGAAGGCACTGCGCCAGTTC
>NZ_CAKKMM010000272.1:0-5427 GCF_918698205.1 Microbacterium sp. Bi128
GCGTTGGCCGCGGTCCTTGCCGTCCTGGCGCTCGGCCAGCGGATCGAGGTGGGACACGTCTACGCGATCGCGCTGGTTCTGGGCCTCGTGACCGTGCTGGACCAGCCGGCCCGCCAGGTGTTCGTCAACGAGCTCGTGGGCTCCGGCTATCTGCGAAACGCGATCAGCGTGAATTCCACGATCTTCCAGCTGGGCGGCCTGATCGGTCCTGCGATCGCCGGGATCCTGCTGACCGCCGTGGGGGCCGGCTGGGCCTTTGCCGCCAATGCGGTGGCCTGCTGCTTCACGGTGGCCATGCTCCTGAGCCTGCGCAAGGACCAGCTGCATGTCAGCACCCCGGCCGCAAAGCGCCCGGGCATGCTGCGGGAAGGGCTGGACTATGCGCTCAGCAAGCCCACCATCTACTGGCCCTGGCTGATGGCCGGGTTCATCGCGGTGTTCGCGATGAGCCTGCCGGTGCTGCTGGCCGCGTTCGCGGACCACGTGTACGACGCCGGTGCCGGCGGCTACGGGCTGCTCAACACGCTCGTGGCCCTCGGCGCCCTGGCCGGCGCCATCACGTCGGCCCGGCGGCGCGCCCTGCGGCTGCGCTCCGTGGTGCTGGGCGCCGGGATGTACGGGCTCATGCTGTGCCTGGCTTCCCTGGCACCGTCCATGGCCTGGTTCGGCGCGGCCATGGTGCTGGCCGGATTCTGGTGCCTGATGTTCCTGACCGCCGCGAACCAGCTGGTCCAGGTCAGCGCCAACCTGGCCATCCGCGGGCGGGTCATGAGCCTGTACATCATGGTGCTGATCGGCGGCCAGGCGATCGGCGGCCCGATGATGGGCTGGCTGGCCGAGCACGCGGACCCGCACACCGCCGTCCTCGTCTCCGGCGGCGTCCCGGTGCTGGCTGCCGCGACCGTCGCCGTCGTCCTCGCCCGGCGCGGGCAGCTCATGCTCAAAGTGGACCTGAAAGACCGGCGCCGGGTGCTGCGGATCGTCCGGACCGATTTCCGCACCGAAGAAGGACAGCCGCTGCGTGGATCCACGCAGCGGCTGTCCTAATTCGTCGCGGAAGCCCCTAGAGCTCCAAGGGGCGGTGCGGGAACTCGGCTTCCCGCTGCTGGAACTGCAGCACATCCGGGTTCAGGACCACGCCGTCGCGGATTTCGATCGCGCGGCGGATGGTCTCGTTTCCCGCCCAGGCTTCGGGGCCGGACACCACGGTCTCGAGGAACGGCAGCAGCGCCTCGCTGATTTCCCAGCTGGCGGAATTCCACAGATAGGACGGGCTGTGGTCCACGGCGTAGTAGTCGATGTGGTCGCCCACTTTGAACATCGGCTCGGCGAAGGTGGTGGTTTTCGCCCAGCTGAAGCCCATGCCCTCGTCGCAGGAGACGTCCACGATCAGGCTGCCGGGCCGGAAGGCGGCCAGGTCCCCGGTGCGCAGGTAGGTCAGCGGCGCGTTGGGGTCCTGCAGCGTGCAGTTGACCACGATGTCGCTCGCGGCCAGGAACGGCGCCAGCGGCACGCGCCCGCGCTCGGTGATGACCTCGCTCAGGAACGGCGCCTCGCTGTCATGGTCGAACTGCGCGATGCGTACCGAGTGGATGGGAGAGCCAACAGCGGCAACACCGCGGTTGGTCAGCACCTGCACGTCATGGACACCGTGGGCATTCAGCGCCGTCACGGCGCCGCGGGCGGTGGCCCCGAAGCCGATCACGACGGCGCTCAGTCGACGGCCGTAGTCTCCGGTGGAACCGGTCAGCGCCAGGGCATGCAGCACGGAACAGTAGCCGGCGAGCTCGTTGTTCTTGTGGAAGACATGCAGGCCGAAGCCGCCGTCGCTGGCCCAGTGGTTCATGGCCTCGAAGGCGATCAGCGTGAGTTTCTTGTCGATCGCCAGCTGGGTGATGGCCCGGTCCTGGACGCAGTGCGGCCAGCCCCAAAGGACCTGCCCGTCCCGGAGTTCGGCCAGGTCCTCGGGCTGCGGCTTGGGCAGGAGGACGACGTCGGCTTCCGCCAGCAGTTGCTGTCGCGGCGCGATGCGCCCCACGAGGGGTGCGAGCTCGGCGTCGGACCGGCCGAAGCGCTCGCCGTAGCCTTCCTCGAGGATCAACCGGTCCCGGATCTCCGGCGCGATGCGGTCCAGGTGCAGGGGGTGGATCGGGAGGCGCCGCTCGTCCGGTTTGCGTGTGCCGGCGAGGATGCCGAGCGTGAGGTAATTCGGTGAACGGGTCCCTTCTTTTTGGGGCTCGCCGTCTTTGCGGCGGTCACTTTATCGAGGGAGCTGGCCGGCGCTGACGCGGCCCTCTTGTCAGCGCGCTTTTCCTTAATGGATTTGCCGGATTTCTTGGATGCTGCTTGACGGGGGGATTTGTCAGCCATGATTGCTCCTGTAGCGGAACCGAAGAGGTTCCTGACTTCCGACGATACAGGTAGCAACCTAATAGGAGCCCGGGATGCTGTGGGGGCATTTGGAGCGGCTGACGGGAATCGAACCCGCGTATCAAGCTTGGGAAGCTAGCGCTCTACCATTGAGCTACAGCCGCAGTGGGACCGGCCTGAATTCCAGCCGTGAGTCCCGATCAACGAGGTTTACATTACCTCAGTCTGAGTTCGAGGTTGTACACCCCGCGGTCGGCTGGCCGGTACCGCGCCGGGGTGGCGCGATTGTGACCGGATGGCGCGCCTGCGGTGTCCCTCGCTCTGAAGATCGCTGGTCCCGGCATCCCCGGGCCCGTCATTTCCCCGAAACGCTGTGGGAACGCCTCGTTCATCTGCTCAGAAAGCGAGCCGAAACCGCACCCCGAAATGGGTAGTGCTGTCTCGAATCCGGGTAATGGGCGCAAGTAGTCCGCCCGTGGCGGCGAATTTGACGAGTGGTCCACCAACTCAAGAGGGGTAGGCCACACTCGTGTGCAGCACAAAGCCATCGAATTTACTGGAGGAGACCACAGCCAACCGAGTCGCTAGAAGGTCTCACATGTACGACCAAAAGTTGATGGTGGCCCGTCCTTTGTTGCCAACGGGTGGGTTTGCCCACCCAAACGTGCCGGATCAAGGCCCCTCGCGGGCCAGGCGTTTGGTACGGCATCAGGGCCGCCAGCCGGCCGGGTTCAGTGGTCCTGTTGGCGCTATTGGCGGCAAGCATGAGTGAGCTCAAGCAGCGCGTTCCGGTCCATACGGGGTATCGATCCCCGGATCATGTCCGGGTCACCCCACGAACGCAAGATTCACCGAGGTCTGCTGCCGGCGCGGCAGCTTTAGCCCCGCCGTCCATCCCATTTCCCGACTTCAGGTCGGCGAAACTCCGGCTTGCGAGCAGCTCCCGTCGCGAGGGCATTCGTTGGGCAAACCGTTATCGGCATCTTCTGATAGCCGCAGACGCCCTGGTGATTGCGGCAGTGACTGCGGCGGCCCACATCACCCGGTTCGGGTTGAGCACAGTGAGTTCGGTTCAAGTGGGCGAGTTCCGAGTGGATTACCTCTACATTTCCGTGGTCATCGCGGCCGCCTGGATGCTTGCGTTGGGGCTGTACAAGAGCAGGGACACGCGGATCGTCGGAATCGGAATCGACGAATACAGACGGGTCGTCAGCGCAAGCGCAATGCTTCTGGGCCTCATCGCTCTGGTTTGCTTTGTCCTGAATATCGACGTGGCCCGGGGATTCTTCGCGCTCGCCCTGCCCGCCGGGCTGACCGGCCTGCTGGCGGCACGCTGGAGCATGCGTCAGTGGCTGTCCAGGCAGCGGGTTCACGGCCATTACCTTTCGCGTGTGATCGTGCTGGGCCGGCCGAATGACGTCCGGTACGTCGTCAGCCAGATCGAAAAGAAGTCCGGTGCGGCGTACAAGGTCGTGGGTGTCGCACTTTCCGGGTCCGCCGGCGCCGGCACCTTCACCCAGGGCAGCCATGTCCTCAACGTCATTGGAGACGAGCGGAGCGTCGTGGAAGCGGTGGCTTCCGTGGACGCCGATGCTGTCATCGTGGCCGGACCCATGAAGGGCGGCAGCCGTTACATACAACGACTCGGATGGAAGCTGGAACAGTCGTCCACCCAGTTGATCCTCACCACCGGACTGACCAACGTCGCCGGTCCCCGGATCCACTCCCGTCCCGTGGAGGGCCTGCCCCTCATGCACGTGGAACTGCCGCAGTACGCCGGCGCCAAGCATGCTCTGAAGAGGTTATTCGACATCACATTGGCCGCCGCGGCCCTGGTGGCGCTCATCCCTGTGTTCCTGGTCCTCGGGGTGATGATCAAGCGGGACAGCCCCGGGCCCGTGATCTTCAGGCAGGAACGGGTGGGTCGCGGCGGTGAGAAATTCAACATGCTGAAATTTCGGTCAATGGTCGAAACCGCGGAGGACGATCTCGCCGGGCTCCTGGAACACAATGAGGGCGCGGGTGTGCTCTTCAAGATGCACAACGATCCGCGGGTCACCGGGGTCGGCCGCTGGATGCGCAAGCACTCCCTCGACGAACTGCCGCAATTCTGGAACGTCCTTAAGGGCGACATGAGCCTGGTCGGTCCACGGCCCCCGCTGCAGCGCGAGGTCGACAACTACCACCACAAGGTGCTCCGGCGGCTCTACATCAAACCGGGCCTGACAGGCATGTGGCAGATCAATGGGAGATCGGAGCTGAACTGGCGCGACAGCGTCCGCCTGGATTTGTACTACGTCGAAAACTGGTCGCTGGCCGGAGACCTGATCATCCTTTGGCGCACAGCAAAGATGCTCATCAATCCGGTCGGGGCCTACTGACAAACCAAGGGTTTCTGTTCTACAAAAATTGAGAAAGGCAAGGCAATGACCACACTTGTTTCGGGGGCTGGTGGATTCATCGGAGGCCATTTGGTGGCCCAACTCCTCAAAGACGGACAATCAGTCCGGGCAGTAGACCGCAAGCCTTTTGCAGAGTGGTACCAGGTGCACCCGGAGGCGGAGAACATCCAGGGCGACTGCTCCCTGCTGGAGACGGCTCGCGAGGTCAACCGGGGCGTGCAGTACGTCTACAACCTCGCCGCCGACATGGGCGGCATGGGCTTCATTGAGAACAACAAGGCGGCCTGCATGCTGACTGTGCTCACCAGCACTCACATGCTCATGGCAGCGCAGGAAGCAGGCGTTGAGCGGTTCTTCTACAGCAGCTCAGCCTGCGTTTATGCTGCCGGACATCAAACGTCCTCTAACGTCATCGCACTGCGTGAAGAAGACGCGTACCCCGCACAGCCGGAGGACGGCTACGGATGGGAGAAGCTCTTTACCGAGCGCATGGCCCGGCATTACCGCGAGGACTTCGGGCTGCAGACCAGAATCGCCCGGTATCACAACGTCTACGGCCCGCACGGCACTTGGGACGGTGGGCGGGAGAAGGCGCCGGCCGCACTCTCGCGCAAGTTCGCACGGGCGGCACTGACAGGCGACACCAATCTTGAGA
>NZ_CAKKMM010000273.1:0-5417 GCF_918698205.1 Microbacterium sp. Bi128
GCCCATGGCGCCACGATCACGGCGGACAAGCTGCTCGTCTCCACCGGCCGGCACCCCGCCCTAGAGGGACTCGGCCTGGACAGCGTCGGCCTCCCGGCACCCGAGGGCGGGACCCTGCGGCTCACCACCGATTCCACCGGACTAGTCCACCACGCCACCGAGAACGATGTGTCCGGCAACCCGTGGCTCTACGCTGCCGGCGACGCCGCCGGACGGGCCATGCTGACGCACCAGGGCAAGTACGGTGCGCGGGCCACCGGAGACGCCATTGCCGCCCGGGCCAAGGGCGAACTCCGCGGCGAGCCGGCACCGTGGAGCCGCTTTGCCCAGACGGCCTCCGAGCACGCGGTGCCGAACGTGGTGTTTACCGATCCGGAACTGGCGAACGTCGGCCGGACCATGGCGCAGGCGGAGAAGGACGGCTTCCGGGCCTCCGCCGTGGAACTCCCCATCCAGGTGGCCGGCTCTTCGCTGCACGCCGAACACTATGAAGGGTGGGCGCAGCTGGTCATCGACGAGGACCGCAAGGTGCTGCTGGGCGCCACGTTCGCCGGCCCGGATGTCGCTGAACTCCTGCACGCAGCCACCATTGCGGTGGTGGGGGAAGTCCCGCTGGACCGGCTGTGGCACGCCGTGCCCTCCTATCCGACCATCAGCGAAGTTTGGCTCCGCCTGCTGGAGGAGTACGGCCTCTGATCCGTTGATCACAAGCGGCTGTTCTATTTGAACTGACCAGTCAGTTCGGTTAGCCTTGAAGCAGACCAGACCCTGCGAAAGGCTTACATGCTCTCCGTGCAACAGCTCCGTGTGAACGGGCGCCGGAATGACCTGCTCCCACCCACGTCCCTTGAGGTACGTGCCGGGGAGCTGCTCTTGGTTGAAGGCGACGGCCAGGACCAGCGAACAGCCCTCGCCCTCACACTCAGCGGCCGGATGAAGCCCTCCGGGGGAGTGCTCAGCTGGGACGGAAATTCCAAGATTAAGCGCCTCCGGTTGGCCAGTGCACTCGTGGACTCCCCCGGTGTCAACGAGCCCGAACAGCATCTCAGCGTGGGCGACCTCGTCACCGAGGACCTCGCGCTCATCCCCCGGCGCTATCGGGGTGCTCTGCTGAGCAAACCCTGGCTCAAGGTCAACCGCTTCGAGGACATTGCCGGCCTCTGGACCGAACAGATTCCGGCCCGGCGACGCGTCGAACTGCTCACCGCCCTTGCCCTGGCCAACCCCGGAACAGATCTGCTGGTGGTCGATTCTCCGGACAGGCACAGCGCAGATCCCGCGGACTGGCTTCCCAGGCTGGAAGATCTGGCGCACGACGGCGGCCGGCCGCTCGCCGTCGTCGTCACCGTCGCGGCACTGCCGGACGGCTGGACCGGGCCCTCCGCCGCAATCGGGAACGCCGTTGAGGCTGCCGCCGCAACGGTTTCCATCGTTGACGCATCCGCGGACCCCTCCCAGCCTGATGCGCAGAAGACAGAAGGCCATCCCGCGAAACACCGGAACCCTGAACACATCCCGTTCGAAACCGAGGCCCTAAAGTGACTGTTCTGCGGCTGGCCCGCTCCGAGCTCAAGCGCATGACTGGCGGGCTCCTGCCCAAACTGACCATCCTGGCGCTGACCATGGTGCCTTTGTTGTACGGCGCGGTGTACCTCTACGCCAACTGGGATCCGTACGGGAACCTGGACCAGATCGACGCCGCCTTGGTAGTCGAGGACACCGGCGCGTCCGCCAGCAACGGGACCCGGCTCGAGGCGGGGAAAAAGGTCGCCGACAGCCTTGTGGACGGCCACGTCTTCAACTGGCAGAAAGTCACAACCGCCGCGGAAGCGGACCAGGGCGTGAGCAGCGGCAAGTATGCGTTCGCGCTCAAGATTCCCAAGGACTTCTCGGCCAACCTGGTTTCCCCGGGCAGCTTTGACGCCGCGAACCAAGCCATGCTGAATGTCACCACCAACGATGCCAACAACTACGTCCTCAGCAACATCGTGGACAAGCTGACCACTGCCGTGCATTCGACGGTTGCCAAGGAAGTGGGCGAGGAGACTGCGAACCAGCTCCTGACGGGCTTCGGCACAATCCATACTCAAATAGTCCAGGCCGCCGACGGGGCCGGAAAACTCTCCGACGGCGTTGCCAGACTCCGGGACGGGGCAGCCAGTTTGCATTCCGGAACGAGCCAGCTGAACGGCGGAGTCGCAGAACTCGCCGCCGGCCAAATGAAGCTGCGCGATGGCGCCAACCAGCTCAATTCAGGCGCCGGCCAGCTCAGCGCCGGCCTGACGCAGCTGAAGGACAGGACGGCCACACTCCCTGCCGACTCACAGAAACTCGCGGACGGCGCCGCGCAAGTCGCGGCGGGAAACGCGGCATTGAACACGAAAGTCCAGGACGTCGTCGGGCAACTCAGCGCTGCCGACAAGGGCCTCCGGGACCGTGTGGTGCAATCCAACAGCCGTCTGGTTGCCGCCGGGATCATCACCCCCGACCAGGGCGGCAAAATCCTGGCCGATTTCGATACCGCCGCAGCCTCAAGCCCGGTGGCAGATGCGAAGTCCAGAATCCAAACAGATGCAGCCCAGATCCAGCAGCTTGCCGACGGATCCGCCGCCGTAAGTTCCGGGGCGGCCAAACTTGCGGGAGCAACGCCGGCCCTGACTGATGCCATCTCAAAGGCTTCAGCCGGCGCCAACCAGCTCTCGGCCGGCTCGGCCGCGCTGGCCGCGGGCGAGCAGAGCGCTGTCGACGGCACTGCCAGGCTCGCAGATGGCGCCCGGCAGCTCGACGACGGGGCGGGCCAGCTGGAGGACGGCGCCCGCACGGCCTCGGATGGCGCCGCCACCCTGGCCTCAGAGCTGGACAAGGGTGCCGGGAAGATCCCCAACCCCGATGATGCCCAGAAGAACAGCCTGTCAAAGGTGATCGCGGACCCTGTTGCCGTCAGCGACGTCTCTCAGGCCAAGGCTGCGTCGTACGGTGCCGGCCTGGCGCCATTCTTCTTGACCCTGGCCCTGTGGATCGGCGTATTCATGCTGGTCCAGGCCATGCGGCCCATCACGCAACGCGCACTGGCGTCCAACGCCCCGTCATGGAAGATCGCCGTCGGCGGCTGGCTGCCATTCTTTGCCGTTTCAGTCATCCAGGCCACGCTGCTCACCCTCGTGGTGGACCTGGGCCTGGGCCTCAAGCCCGCCCACCCGGTGCTGATGTGGTTGTTCATGTTGGCGGCCGCTATGGCCTTCAGTGCCATCATCCAGGGCGTCGTGGCCCTGCTGGGAACTCCCGGAAAATTCGTGGTGCTTATCCTGCTGGTCCTGCAGCTAGTTTCCTCCGGCGGAACCTTCCCGTGGCAAACCACCCCGGAGCCGCTGCACTTTGTCCACGAGGCGCTGCCTATGGGTTATGTGGTGGCCGGCATGCGGCACCTGATCTACGGCGCGGACCTTTCCTTGATCGTGCCCACGGTGGTTGGCCTCCTTGGGTACACTGTGCTCGGGGCGGCGCTTTCCACACTGGCCGTTCACAAGCACAAGTTCTGGACCCTGAAGTCCCTAAAACCGGAGATCGCCGTATGAGCACAGTGGGGGCCGGGGAGAAGAAACTCCGTCCCGCCCGCACGAACGCCACGAAGCAGAAACTGTTCGAGGCGTCCATGGATCTGATCGGGGAGCGCGGCGCGGCGGGCGTGACGGTGGACGAGATCGCCACGGCAGCCGGGGTGTCCAAGGGCACGGTGTATTACAACTTTGGCAGCAAGTCGGACCTGATCGCCCAGCTGCTGCGCCACGGCGTGGACATCCTCCTGGCGCGGCTGCTGAGTGTCCGCGACGGCTCCGCCGACCCCCTCGCCGCCATGGAGGAAATGATCGGCCAGGCCATGGACTTCATGGCCGAGTACCCCTCCTTCGCCCGGCTTTGGGTCAGCGAAAGCTGGCGGACCCCGAGCGAATGGCAGGACACCTTCGCCGAGCTCCGCGGGCGCCTGCTCGCGGTGATCGGCTCTGCCATCGACGGCGTCGCCGCCGTCTATCCCGTGGATTCCGCCGTTTCCCGGGGCAGCCTGGAAACGGCGATCTTCGGGGCCTGCTTCGTGGTGGGACTGGACCGCCAGACGTACAACCCGGAGCGGACCAGGGAGCAGAGTGTGGCCGCAATCATGGCCTCCATGCGCGGCTACGTCGTGAAGCAGCCGCCTGCTCAGGCATGATTATTCACATGCGTCACATGGGTACCAACGGGAAAGTCGCCATCGGAGCGTTTCTCACTGCCCTGGCACTTCTGGTCCTGACCGGAATCACCCTGCAAGAGTGGGTGCTGGTGTGGTTCGTCGGTGCGGCCGCGACGGCCTATGTGGCCTGCGTGGCGGAGGTGGTGGTCCGGCGCCGGCACAAGACTTTGGCCGCGAGCGGGGTCGGCAGCATCCTCTTCATCGCGTTCGGGGTCGCTTTCCTGCGCCAGTGGGGGCTGGCCTTCAACCCCGATCCCGACGCCCTGTCCACGCGCGTCGATTCCGAGCATCCGGATTTGTACTTCTATCTGGCCGCGGCCGCCGGAGCCGTCACCTTACTGTTGCTGTTCGCCGGCACTGTACTGCCCGGCCGGAGCCGCGGCCGGCGTTCCCCGGGCCGTGCTCCGCGACGCCGCCCGGCGCCCGGCGTGCGGGGAGCGGGGGCCGGGTCTGCGAATCCGCGGCCCTCCGCACCGCGGCCGACGCCGAGAGGAACCGCTCCGCGCCAGGCGGCTCCGCGTGCGGCTGCTCCGCGGGCCCGGCCCGCGGCCAAGTCACCGGCGAAGACACCGGTCAAGCCGGCGGCGAAGACACCGGCCAAGTCGCCTGCCCCCAAATCACCAGCCCGGGCCTCGGCCCGCCGCTGAGTCCCGCGCATCACCACCCGGCGGAGAGGTTCAGCACAGGAGTTTCCGCCGGAAGGCAGCCCAGGAGTTCAGCTCAGAGGTTTCGAGGCCTGTCTTCCCGTGGGGTGGCATCCGGACCCGGGGCCGTGTCGGTCCGGGTTACGTCCTCGCGGCTGCGCTGGTCGGCTGACACTGGCTCGCCGGACGCTTGCTCGCCGGAAGACGCTGGCTCGCCGGAAGACGCTTGCTGGCCGGACGTTTGCTGGCCGGGGACGTGGCTGCCCGTTGTGGTTTCGGCGGCGGCCCTCTCGGCGCGCAAATCCCCGCGGGTCGGCATCTGCCCGCTTTCGCCGCCGCGTTCAGATGTGACTACGTCCGGGTCCACTTCGTCGGCTTTGCGCAGTTGCTCCTGCGCGCCGGAGCGGACGCTTTCGGCTTCTTCCTGGCGCTTGCGGGCTTCCTGCCGCAGCCGCTCGGCCTCGAGGTCGGCCTCCTGCGCGTCGGCCTCGGCACGGGCCGCCTTGGCGTCGCGTTCCCGCGAAGCGAATTCGTCGGCCTTGGCC
>NZ_CAKKMM010000274.1:0-5414 GCF_918698205.1 Microbacterium sp. Bi128
GGATCAACGGCCACGAGGTCCGCCTGGAAGGCTGCGGAGGGAAACACGCCGGGCAGGATCCCGCGTGCACCCTCGAGCGCCCGGGCGCCCAGGCCAGAGCCGTACTTGCTGACTGCTCCGTCACTGAGGACCAGCTTCTTGCCGGCGAGGCCGGCGTTGTTCAGCTCGGCAATGGCGCCCTGTGCGCCGTCGCGCGAGACCAGGATGACGGCGTCGGGGTTGGCGGCCTTAGCGGCGGCGACAGCCTGCTGCGCCTGGCCGGGGGTGAACTCCGAGTCCGCCACGACTTCCAGTCCGGACTGTTTCGCCGCACCAACGACTGCGGCGGCGACGTCTTTGCCGTAGTCGCCTTCCTCATGCAGCACCGCCAGGGTCCTGGCGCCGCCGTCTTTGACCAGTTTGGCGAGGACGGATGCCTGGGCGATGTCGGCGGCCGAGGTGCGGAAATAGTAGCCGCCGCTCTTGTAGTTGCTGAGCGCGGCGGCGGTGTTGGCCGGGGAGATCACGGCTACCTTGGCGTTGGCCAGCACGTCGATGGCCGCCGGGGCACGGCTGGAATCGGTCGGGCCGATCACGACGTCGGCCTTGGCGGCAACCAGCGCTTTCGCCTGGGCGGCGGCGTCCGTGCTGATGGTTTCCGGCAGCAGCTCCACCGGTTTGCCTTTGTGCCCGCCGGCAGCGTTGATCTCCTTGACGGCAAGTTTGGCCGCCGCGAGCTCGGAGGCGTTGAGGAAGTTCTGCTTGCCCGTGTTGTCCAGGATCAGGCCGATGCGCAGGGTGCCGTCACCGCTGGCGTCGGCGCTGGCCACGCGGGCACTGCCCGCGGGGCCCAGGCACCCCGTCAGGGCCAGGGCCGCTACGGTGCCCGCCGCCAGGGCGCGGCCCAGCGGCAAATGTCCTCCGCGGCGCCCGGCCGCGTTCCTTGGGGCGTTCGTGACGGCAGCCAGTACCACTAGGCGGGCCGGACGCTTTCGGCCTGCGGGCCCTTTTCGCCCTCGCCGACTTCCAGTTCCACCCGCTGGCCCTCGTCCAGGGCGCGGTAGCCTTCCCCGACGATCGCAGACCAGTGCACGAAGACGTCGTTCTCGGAACCGTCCACGGCGATGAAGCCGTAGCCCTTTTCGGCGTTGAACCATTTGACGGTTCCCAGTGCCATGGTGTCCACACTTTCAGCTAGCTTGCGTGCGGCCCACCTCGATGTGCGCCGCGGACTGCGAAGAGAAATCCGCAGATACTGTACCCACAGCGTCCCCCAGGAACGCCGGCGGCGGGCAGGGCCGCCGCCTAATAGTTATTGAGGCGTAACCGGATTGGCTACTGGTAGCCGGGGCCGAGAACGACGACAAGGGGCATGTTGAACTCGGCAGAGTCCACGAGGGTGTCGACGCCGAGGAGGGCTCCGAGTGCCTCCGCATTGTCCTTCTGCTCGACGCCGCTGTAGAAGATCACCGACGTCTGTTGCGGGACACCGCCCCAGTTGCCTGTCTCGCCCAGGACCCAGCCGTCGGAGGTGACGGTGCCGCCGACGCGGGTGGCGAGGCCGGCGGTGGTGGTCGCGTTGTAGATCGTCACCGGCTGCGTCTTGTCGACGGCGGCGGCGGCTGTGGCGCTCGGCGTAGCTGACGGCGAAGCCGCCGGCGCGGCGGCGGCGTCCGTGCCGGCCGGCTCCGGGCTCGTCGGCGTGGGACTGGGGCTCATGGTGCTCGTGGCGGACGGGCTGCTGCTGGCAGATGCGGACGCGCTGCCACCGGCCGTCACGGCCGCGGCCTGGCCCGCGGAGAAGCCGAGCTTCGGCAGGATCAGGAAGGCCACCAGGCCGATGGCCAGGGCTACGCAGCCAGCCGCCAGGATCGGCGCCAGGCTCCGCCGCCGCGATGCCGCGACGGCCCGGTGGACTCCCTGCCGGGTAGAGGTCTCCGGGACCCGATCAAATTCATCCCGAGCGTATTTGGTCATGGTAAAACGACGTCCTTGCTGATTTCATACGGGGTGCCCGAGGCCGGAACGGACGCAACAGGACGTGCGCATCCGGCTGCTCGTGACGCGACTTTACGAATCTGTTCCCAGACGACGGGCAGTGCGGGCACGTTGGCGTGATGTACGTAGTCTACGCAATCTCTTGACCAGCATGGGATCGTGGGCCAGCGCATCCTCGGTATCGATGAGGGCATTGAGGATCTGGTAGTAGTGCGTGGCGGACAGATCGAACAGCTCGCGGATGGCCTGTTCCTTGGCCCCGGCGTACTTCCACCATTGCCGCTCCAAGGACAGCATCTGCTGGTCGCGGGCGCTCAGCGCAGACTCCGCGGACACCCCGTCCGGGCCCGCGCCGGCGGTTGGGAAGACGGCAGAATCCCCCGCGAGCACGTGCTCTTGCGCTGTTTCGGCCACGACACACTCCTGGTTGATTCCAAAAAACCTGGCTGGATCCGGTAAAAAGTCAGTCCCCATGCTACGGCCGAATGACAGGGTTGTCATTCGGGCGGGCGCAGAAACGGGCCGCAGCTGGGGAAGAATGGGTGCTGTGTTTGATGCCGAGTTTGACCCCGCCAGTGAACCCGACGCGCTGTTCGAGCTGGAGCCCGCAGCCGCGGACACCCTCAGTTTCGCGGACCTGACGCGCCGGCCGCTGGACGCGCTGGTTGCTCCTGACTGGGCCGAGCCGCTGGCGCCGGTGGAGGCGCAGTTGCGCGAAGCCCTCGCCTTTGTCGCGGGCGAAGTGGCCGCCGGGCATGGCGTACTGCCATCGCCGGCAAACCTGCTGAGGGCTTTCCGGCAGCCCCTGGCCGGCGTCCGGGTGCTGGTGGTGGGCCAGGACCCGTATCCGACGCCGGGGCACGCCGTGGGGTTGTCCTTCGCCGTGGACGGCGCCACCCGGCCGATCCCCCGCAGCCTGGCAAACATCTACAAGGAACTTCAGGCCGATCTCGGCTTCCCCCCGCGCGTCCACGGGGACCTCAGCCACTGGGCGGACCAAGGCGTACTGCTGCTCAACAGGGTGCTCAGCGTCCGTGCCGGCGCGGCGGGCTCGCACCGGAACAAGGGCTGGGAGGCCGTGACGGCGGCGGCCATCCGGGCAGTCGCCGGCCGCTCGTCCGTATCCGGTGCGGGCCATGCCCCCCTGGTGGCGATCCTGTGGGGGAAGGATGCCGAGTCCGTGCGGCCGCTGCTGGGGTCCGCAGCCGTGATCGCCAGCGCCCACCCCAGCCCGCTATCGGCCTCGCGCGGCTTCTTCGGGTCCCGGCCGTTCAGCCGGGCCAACGCCCTGCTGCTGCAACAAGGCAACGGGACGGTCGACTGGGAGCTTCCGCCGTTGCCGTAACAGGCCCCCGCGCAAAGCTCCCGCCGGGGGTTCTTGGTTAGGCTTAGCTGCATGACATCCGTCCCCGCAGCCACCACCGCCACCCGGAACTCGCGCCCCCAGACCGATCTGACGGTCCTGCGCAGGGAGCAGCTCTCCCCGCACATGGTCCGGATCATCGCCGGGGGCCCCGGCTTCGCCGGGTTCGTCAACAACGACTATGTGGACCGGTACGTCAAGATCGTCTTTCCGCAACCCGGCGTCGAATACCCGGATCCGCTGGATTTGTGGGCCATCCGGGAAACCATGCCGCGCAGTCAGTGGCCGCATACCCGGACCTACACGGTCCGCTGGGTGGACCCGGAGGCGCAGGAACTGGCCATTGACTTTGTAATCCACGGCGACGAGGGGCTCGCCGGCCCCTGGGCGGCCTCGGCCCAGCCCGGCGATCGCCTGACTTTCACCGGCCCCGGCGGCGGGTACAACCCTGATCCGGCCGCGGACTGGTACCTGTTTGCCGGCGATGAATCAGCGTTGCCGGCCATCGGCGCGGCGATCGAATCCCTGCCGGAGGATGCCCGCGGCCTCGCCCTGCTCGAAGTGGACAGCGACGCCGACGTCCAGGCCATCGCCGGGCCGGCCGGCGTCGAACTGCGCTGGCTGCTGCGCGGCGGCGCACCCGCCGGTGAGAGCGAACTGCTGGTCACGGCGGTGCGCGACGCCGAGTGGCCCGAGGGCCGGGTGCAGGTCTTCGCCCACGGCGAGCGGGGCTACATGAAGGGCCTCCGGGACGTGTTCTACGTGCAGCGCGGGCTGGAGCGGGCCCAGGTGTCCCTCTCGGGCTACTGGGCCAAGGGCCGGGTGGAGGACGACTTCCAGGCGGAGAAGAAGCTGCCGATAGGCAAGATCTAGCGGGGCAAGATCTAACGAGGCAAGATCTAACGGCGCGAGATTTGGCGCTGCGGAGTTTCCCCACCTTTGCCACCACGACGCCGGGACACGCCGACGCGGCGGGCTGACACGCCGTCGCGTCCCGGCAAAAGTGGGGAAACCCGGCGCCTTAGGGGAGCCGGACGGGCATTCCTCGCAAGGTCTAGCGGCGGCGGGCCCTGCGCCGTTCGTTGCTCGCCAGGCTCCGCGTCAGGGGCCGCGCCAGGGTGTCGCCGAGCACGACGCCGGCAGCGACACCGAGCACGATGGCCCCGGCGTTGAGCATGCCGCCGGCGCCCATGAGAATCTCCGATTCCTCGATGGTCAATACATACATCGACCGGAATATAGTGAGCCCCGGGAGCAGAATCAGCGCGGCGGGAACGGCCACAACCAACTGTGGGGCGCCCATCCGGAGGGCCACGACGCGGGCCAGCAGGCCGATCACCACGGCAGCGAGGGCCGGGGCGAAGCGGGATCCGATGCCCAGGGCGTCGCCGCCGATGAGGACCAGGTAGCCCACCACCCCCACGGCCGCCGTCGGCAGCAGCAGCTTCCAGCTGGTCTGTTCGGTGATGCCGATCATCAGCACCGCGATGGCGATCAGGATGACCACGGCCCACCACGGATACGCCGGAGGGAATGTTTCGGTGACATTGATCGCCTCCATGCCGGTCATATCCCCGACTACGAAGCCGACGGCAATGCCGGCAACGAGCGCGCCGAAGGTCAGCATGGTGGAGAGGAAACGGCCGGCCGCCGTGACGGGGAAGCCGTTGATCGCGTCCTGCACCGAGGAGACGAGCCGGCCGGTCGGCAGTCGCAGCAGGATTCCGCCGACCACCACGATGGCCGGCGGTATCTGGATTCCTACCATGCCGCCGAAACGCCATAACAGCAGGGCGATGAAGGTGACCAGGAAGGAACACGAGGCGGTGACGAAGAAGTCAGGTGTGCGCCACCGCCCTAGCTGCCTGGCCAGCAGGCTCACCAGCAGGTTGGAGACGAAAGCGACCGCAGAGGCTCCGAGGTCGCCGCCGAGAACACCGACGAAGACGGCCGAGAACACGCCGAATGCCACGGTGACCATCCAGCGCGGGAATGGCTTGGAACTGTGGGTGATGTCCTCAAGCCGTCGCACAGCCTCCTCACGTCCCACGCCGCCGGAGACGATGTCCGTGAC
>NZ_CAKKMM010000275.1:0-5404 GCF_918698205.1 Microbacterium sp. Bi128
GGGAACCGACGAGGTCCACACCCTGATCCTGGGCCAGCACATCACGGGTCTCCCCGCCTTCCGTTGAGAGCCGCGGGGTATTTCGCGGCGGTGTTCCGTGTCCGCTCGTCACGCGCTACGGATGAGGCCAGTGATACAAGTGGTGACTGCCGGGTTTACGGGTAGCCAACACTCGTGTCCTCCCGGGGGCGCATTCGTACAGTGGTGCCATCGCCACCGGAGCAGAGGCAGCCAAATAGCCCCCGGCACTTCTTCTCTGGCCGGTCGAACCGACGTAGTCCCGCCCGTCCCAGACAGGAGCTGAGCACTCTTCCTGCCCGACGGGTGGAACAGGCTGCCAAGTAAAGGGGGACATCATGAGTCTCAACGCAAAGCCAGCCGCGTGGACACTTCGTTTCCTTCCGGCACGTCACGCCATTGCCGGCGCGGGCGGGGACGGCCAGGACAGGTCCGCTTCCGGCCAGGGACCCCACCGGCACCGGGCCCGCATCAGCGCGGCACTCGTCCTGGACCGCGACCGGCTTCAGGAGAGCACGGGGACGGTCCAGTCGTGGAAGTTCCACGACTTCGTCAGCACATTCCAGCTCATGCTTCCCCACCGGGTCGAAAAGATTCACCAGGCCCTGGCCGGCGGGGACTGGGAGGGCGCGCGCCTGGCCGCCCAAAGCCTGTCCTGGTCCGCATCCAAGGCCGGTGCGTGCCGGCTCGAACTCATCGCCGACCTCATCGATGCCGACCTCCAGTCCGGACGCAAGACCCGGGCACGGGAGACGGCCTGCCTCCTCCAAGGCGCCGCCACCGAACTGGCAACCGCCCTCGCCCAGCTGACCGCCGGCTGAGCGCCGGCTGACCGGGTCCGGCCACCACCGGACGCCGCCCCAACACCACACACGCTCCATGAATCAGAGCGTTCCCGCGGTTCAGGCGGAGAATCCGCCGTCGGCCTTGACCAGCTGCCCGGACATCCAGCGGCCCTCGGGCGAGAGCAGGAACGCGACGGTGCCGGCCACGTCCGCCGGTGTGCCCAGCCGGCCGCCGGGTTGCCGGCGGGCCAGTTCGTCACGGAGCGGCTCATCCATCCAGCCGGTATCCACCGGTCCCGGGTTCAGGACGTTGGCGCTGATCCCGAGCGGGCCGAGTTCGCGGGCGGCGGCGATCACGATCCGGTCCAGGGCGCCCTTTGATGCCCCGTAGGGCAGGTTGAAAGCGGTGTGGTCGCTGGTCAGGGCCACGATGGCGCCGCCCTCGGGACCGGCCTGCCGGGCGAAAGCGGCAATCAACTGCCAGCTGGCCCGGGTGTTGACCGCAAAGTGCCTCTCGAAGCTCTCCAGCGACGTGTCCAGGATGGAGGAGTCCACGGATTCGGCGTGGCTGAGCACCAGACCCTGCAGGGTTCCGGCCTCCGCCGCGGCGGCGGACATCAGCCGGTCCACGGCGTGCGGGTCCTGGAAATCCGCCGGCAGCGCCACGACGGCGGCGCCGATCGCCTCGAGCTCGGCGGTGAGGCGTTCGACGTCGTCCGATTGGACTCCCCACGGCATCCGCGCGTCGTAGTCCTGCCAGTACGTCAGCACGAGGTCCCAGCCGTCCGCGGCGAGGCGGCGTGCGATGCCTGCGCCGATTCCGGCGAGCCGGCCGACACCGGTGACAAGGGCCGTCTTACGTCCGTCGGGGGAGCTCATGCCGACCAGCCTAGCGGTGGCGGCCGGCGCGGCGCCTACCAGGTGCGCGGCCTGCTAAGTGCGCGGCCTGCTACGAGCGGTGCCTACAAGGAGGCTGAGGAAGTGGAGTCGGCGGCCCGGACGTCCCGTTCGGCAGCCGGCCCGCGTGCAAGGTCCGGCTCCGGCCCCAGCGGATCCCGTCGCAGGGCCACGAGCCAGCAGACCAGCACGGCCAGGGCGCAGAAGACGCCGGCGCTGGAGGCCATGATCCACAGCCCGGGCGTCTGGATGTCGAGGTTTTCGGCGCCGAGGGCCGTACCGATGGTCTTGGGCGAGAACAGGAATACGAGGATCGACAGGCCCAGCACGCCGCCCATGGTCCAGCGCATCCCGACGTACCGGCGCGGAGCTTCCCGCAGGGTCCAGGCGAAAGCCGGAAAGACCGCCGCGACCCACACCCAGTGGTGGGACCACGAGACCGGGCTGATCAGCAGCATGGTGAGCGCGGTCGCCGATACGGCCACGACGCGGGCACCCTGATCGCTGGCGGCCTTGATCACTGCGGCGCCCACGGCCACAACCGCCAGGCTCAGCAGCAGCCACGGCACGGTGACGCGCGCTTCCGGGACCCCGAAGTGCAGCAGGGCGCCCTTAATGGACAGGTTGTCCACATAGCCCGCTCCCCCCATCCGGGAGGTGTCGGGCAGCATCTGGAGCCAGAACTGCAGGGATTCGGCGGGCCGGAGCAGCCACCCTGCCGCCACGGTGGCGGTGAAGCCGGCGGCCATGTTGCCCAGCCCGCGCCAGTCCCTGCGGACCAGAAAGTAGAGCCCGAACACCAGGGGCGTCAGCTTGATGCCGGCGGCGACGCCCACCAGGAAGCCGCTGCCGGGGAAACCGCGGGCCCAGCGCCGGTTGCGGGCCAACAGGTCCACGGCGATCAGGCCCATCAGCAGGGCGTTGATTTGGCCGAACACCAGGGTCTCGCGCCAGGGACCCAGGTTCAGCACCGCCAGGACCAGGACGGCGGCCGCCCAGCCGTTGCCCGGTGCCCGGAAGGTGTCGCGCCAGGAGGCTTTCGCGTTCCAGTACCGGACCGTTCGGACCGCGGCCAGGATCGCCACCCCGGCGCCGGCGGCGTTGAACAGGGTCAGCGCCGCCGCCAGGGGCAACCGGGCCAAGAGGCCGAAGACGATGGCGGCGAACGGCGGGTAGGTAAACATCAGCGCCGGTCCGCCGGCCCAGTCCACGTTGCCCGCATACAGCGCTGAGGGTGCCGCGCCGGCGTCGTTGAGGATTTTACCGCCGTACCAGTAGACGCTGAAGTCCAGGCCGTGCTTGCCCCAGACTCCGAGCGAGATCCAGATGAAGTAGCCCACCGCGGCGATGGCCGGGATGACGGAGAACCGGAACAGGTGCGGGACGGGTGAATACCGCGCCGGGCTGCGGTCTGAAACGGGCACTGACATGTACTCCCCCATCGGGCTGCTGATGTAGACGCTGGCCGTTTGGTCGGTTCCGTCCAGGGCGGCGCAAACGCGCCCTCGCTGTCGGGTCAGTCTACAGAACAGCTACGCCGGGACCGGGACGGACTCCGGCTTCCGGGCGTCCTTGCGGATGCTGGCGCTGATGACGGCGGCGATGGTGCACATGGCAGCGGCCGCAAACCAGGCGTAGGTGTACTGGCCGGTGGCGTCCCGGACCGCCCCGGCTGCCAGGGCCGCGGCGGCCGCGCCGAGCTGGTGGGCCGCGAACACCCAGCCGAACACGACGCTCCCGTCGGCACCGAACACCTGGCGGCAGATCGCGGCGGTCGGCGGCACCGTGGCGACCCAGTCCAGGCCGTAGATGACCACGAACACGATCATGCTGGGCTGGACGGTGGCGCTGAGCAGCAGCGGCAGGACCAGCAGCCCGATCCCGCGGAACTGGTAGTACACGGCGAGCAGGATCCGGGGGTTGAAGCGGTCCGTGAGCCACCCGGAGGCGATGGTGCCGATGATGTCGAAGAGGCCGACGACGGCAAGCAGGCCCGCCGCGGTGGTTTCGGGCATGCCGTGGTCGTGGGCGGAGGGGATGAAGTGGGTGCCGATCAGCCCGTTGGTGGTCGCGCCGCAGATCGCGAAGCCGGCCACCAGGGCCCAGAAGGTACGCACTTTGCTGGCCCGTTTGAGGACCTGCAGGGCACGGACCGCTGCGTTCCGGCGGGGCTCCTGCACTTCCTGCCCGGCGGCCGGTCCTGTCGGTTCGGGCCCGCTGGATTCCGTGCCGGCGTTCGGGCCGGGGGCCGGCGGCGTCGCCCCGTAGGGCAGCACGCCGACGTCGGCCGGTGAGTTCTTCAGGAACATCAGCACGAGCGGCACCACGGCCAGCGCGCCGGCACCGATGAGGAGCGAGGCCTGCCGCCAGCCCGGGTCCTGGGCGAGGGCGGCGATGAAGGGCAGGAACACGAGCTGTCCGGCGGCGCTGCCGGCGGTGAGGATGCCGATGACCAGGCCGCGGCTCTTGGCGAACCAGGTGTTGGCGATGGTCGCGGCGAAGACCAGCGCCATGGACCCGGTGCCGAGCCCGATCAGCAGCCCCCACGTCAGCAGGATCTGCCAGGACTGGGTCACGAGGACCGTCAGTGCGCTGCCGGCGCCGATCAGCACCAGGGCCACGGCTGTGACTGCGCGGATGCCGAAGCGTTCCATGAGCGCTGCCGCGAACGGTGCCGTGAGCCCGAAAAGCACGAGGTTGATGCTGACCGCGGCGGAGAGCACGGTGGTGGACCAGCCGAACTCGTTCTGCAGCGGCACCATCAGCACACCCGGGGCCGCCCGGAACCCTGCCGCGCCGACCAGCGCGAGGAAAGCCACGGCGGCGACGGTCCACGCCGGGTGGATGCGGCGGCGGACCGGCGCCGGGGTCACGGTGGTTTCGGGGGCATTCATGCGGCGGTTCCGTTCTGGACAGGGGTCCCGGTGCCGGCCGAGGCCAGCGGCACGGGGTCCGCGGTGCGGGAGAGGCTGTGCCAGCTCGTGTTGGCGGCCGTCAGCGGTTCCCCGCAGGCCGTGCACGTGTCAGCCGAGGAGGTCCGCTCCCCGCAGCCGCTGTGGATGACGAACATGTGTGCCTGCCCGGACGGCGCCGGGAGATGCTTTTCGGCCCAGATCACGACGGCGTTGAGCACCGGGAGGGCGTCTTCGCCCATGGCGGTGAGGACGTACTCCTGGCGGGTGCGGCCGCCGTCGTCGTAGGGCCTCCGGGCCAGGAGCCCGGCGGCGACGAGCCCGGCGAGCCGCTTGGTGAGCACGGAATCGGCCGCCCCCAGCCGGGCCTTCATGGCTTCGAAGCGGCCGTTGCCGAAGAACACCTCGCGCAGGACGAGCACGCTCCAGGGATCGCCCAGGATGTCGAGGCCGCGGGCCATGCTGCAGGTCCGTTGGGACCAGTCGGATCGAAGTGCCATGCGGCCACCCTAGCTGACTCTCTTAGAGAAAGCTAGGGTGGCCCGGCGGAATGATCCGGGCGCCGGGGTCGGTTGCCGGTGCAGCTACGGTGCAGTTAGCTGCCGGCGGCCAGGGAGGAAATCGCGGCGTCGAGGTCGGCGATCAGGTCCTCCACGTCCTCGATGCCGCACGAGAGCCGGATCAGGTTGACCGGGACCGCCAGTTCCGTGCCCTTGACCGAGGCGTGCGTCATTTCGGACGGGTAGTTCATGAGCGATTCGATCCCGCCCAGGGACTCCGCCAGGGTGAACA
>NZ_CAKKMM010000276.1:0-5381 GCF_918698205.1 Microbacterium sp. Bi128
CTCCGCGACCCCCCGCGCGGACGGTCGCGGAGTGCCCACCGGTGGCGGCGAGACCGCCCCCGTAATGGGACTTTCCGTAGTGGCGCTCATTCTCGGCAGCGCGTTCGTCATGCTCCTCATCACGGCGCGGCGAACCCGCCATCTCCGGAGGAGCCAAGAGAGTGACCGCTGAAAAAACGCGACCGTTCGCCATCGCCTGCATAGTGGCAGCGGCCGCGGTGTTAATAGATCAGTTCAGCAAGGCCGTTGCCCTGACCGCGCTTGCAGACGGGCGGCGGGTGCCCGTCATCGGGGACGCATTCGGTCTGCAACTCGCTTTCAACCCCGGCGCGGTGCTGGGGGCAGGTTCGGGTATGACCTGGGTTCTCACCGTCGTAGGCGTGGCAGCCGTCGCCGGGCTTTTCGTTATGGCGGCCCGCGCGCGAACGGCGGGCTGGGCGGCTGGTGTGGGGCTAATCCTCGGCGGAGCTGTGGGCAACCTCATTGATCGATTCATGTCGCCACCCGGTTTCGCTGTCGGCCACGTCACCGACTTCCTCGCCTACGGGGGTCTGTTCATCGGCAATCTGGCAGACATCTTCCTTGCCTCTGGAGCGATAGCGGTCGCCGTGCTGCTCCTGCTTCGCCAACGCACGAATAGCGGCGCTCAGGTCGAGCCCGCCGGGCCACCCCCGTTCGATGTTTCCCCGGAGGACAAGCAGTGAAGAAGACGAAGACGCCATCTCGGTACCAAAGGAACGCCCTCGCCCCCGGTCTGATCGCCGCAGCCGCTCTGTTCGTGTCGCCGGCGCTATTGGACAGTAGTTGGTTCACTGTCGTGCGCTTCATCGTGGCGATTTTGGCGCTCATCGTCGCCTCGTTCGCCTACCAAGAGCGGCAGCTGTGGTGGGTGCCGGTGTTCGCGGTAATCGCAGTGGTGTGGAATCCGGTGCTTCCCCTTCCCGCTGAAGGTGTCCTGTGGACCGCGGCACAACCCGCAGCCGCAGTCATCTTTCTTGTCGCAGGAGCCACCATCAAGAGGGAGCGGGCATGAACCGCAAACTCATCGCCCTCGGCGCGGCGCTCATCATCGTGGGCATGGTGACCGGTTGCACAGCCACGGCCCAATCATCAGACGCGAGCGCGGGCGCTTCGTTCTCTGATGGAGATTTCCAGGTAGCCGAGATCGCCGTTGCGGACAGAGGCGAACCCGTTCAGTTCGAAGGCGTCATCGAAACCGGTGAAACCGTCACCAGCGACGACTACCGAGGTGAGGTGCTCGTTGTGAACTTCTGGTACGCCGCCTGCGGACCATGCATCGTCGAGGCTCCCATGCTTGAAGAGGTCTTCCTACGTTTCCAGGACGAGGGGGTCGACTTCCTCGGGGTGAACACCTACGACCAGGCTGAGACAGCACTGTCGTTCGCGCGCGAGAATAAGGTCACCTATCCCAGCGTCATCGACGTCAATGACGGCCAGGTGAAACTCGCCTTCGCGCAGCTCACCCCGATTCAAGCCACACCCACAACGCTCGTGATGGACCGCCAGGGTCGTCTCGCCGCCCGTATCATCGGCCAGCTCCCCAGCGCATCAATTCTGTCCAGCATTGTCGCCGACACGTTGGCGGAGGCGCCATGAGCGCCGGGACGCTGGTCGTTGACGGCGCGCTCTGGGTTGCCATTCCCCTCGCCCTGTTCGCCGGTCTCATCTCCTTCCTCTCACCCTGTGTCCTCCCACTGGTCCCCGGCTACCTCGGATACCTCGGCAGTGTCACCGCCCTCCCCCCCGCACCTGGCAAAGACGGTGTGACAGCGGTCGCCACACGCCGACGGCTCGTGGCAGGCGTCCTCCTCTTCATCGCTGGATTTACCGTGGTCTTCGTCACCGTGACCGTCCTAGGAGGACTATTCGGGGTCGCGCTTCTGCGCTACGGCGATCTCCTCACCCGCGTGTTTGGCGTCGTGAACATCGTCCTGGGGCTGACTTTCATGGGCGCAATCCGGCTCGGACAGAGCAGTGTCCGCCCTGCCCTCCGTGAGCGAGCCGGGCTTGTCGGCGCCCCTCTTCTCGGACTCTCACTCGGTGTCGGCTGGACGCCCTGCATCGGCCCCACACTCGCAGCGATTCTGTCCCTGTCATGGAACCTTGGTGACCCCGCACGAGCCGGGCTTCTCGGTCTGTCCTACTCCCTCGGCCTCGGCGTGCCCTTCCTCGTGCTGGCACTCGGATGGGGGTGGGCCGCGCGATCCGTCACAGTCCTCCGCACCCACATCCGCGCACTCAACCTCATCGGAGGTGCCGTGCTCATCCTCCTCGGGCTGCTCATGGTGACGGGCGTGTGGACCTCACTCATGTCACTTCTGCAACAGGTGGTAGTCAATGTCCCCCTCCCGCTCTGACACCCGCCACGCTGACTCCGACCCGCGGCGACCAGCGGACCACTCTGACGGGGCCACGGACGATCAGGACAGCCCCCAGTTGAAGCTCGATGGTAAAGGGTGGCTCCGCTGGACATGGCGCCAGCTCACCAGCATGCGCACCGCGCTCATCCTCCTGCTGTCCCTCGCCCTGGCCGCAGTGCCAGGTTCACTGTTTCCACAGCGAGGCGCCGACCCGAACGGCGTCATCCAATGGGAGCGCAGCAATCCCGAGTGGTTCCCGTTCCTCGATGCAGTCGGACTCTTCGACGTCTACTACTCGCCCTGGTTCTCGTCCATCTATTTGCTGCTGTTCGTATCCCTTATTGGATGCGTCATCCCGAGAGCGAAACACCACTACCGCGCTCTCAAAGGCCAACCTCCGCGCACCCCCATCCGGTTCGCTCGACTCCCCGAACACCTCGAGCGTGCTATCCCGGAGCACGTTACCCCCGCCGCAGCGCTGAATCTTGCCGAAACAGAACTCACCCGGCGTCGCTATCGCGTGCGTCGCTACGACGGGAAGGGGTGGACCTCCGTTTCGGCCGAACGCGGGTATCTCCGAGAGACCGGCAACCTGCTCTTTCACATCGCCCTGGTCGGCGTGCTCGTCTCCGTCGTCGTGGGCAAGGCGTTCGCCTACACCGGCCAACGTGTCGTGGTGGAGGGGACAACGTTTGTTAACACTCTCAGTGACTTTTCCTCCTTCGACCCCGGCCGTTTCGCGGACGGATCCAATCTGACGCCGTACTCTCTCACGCTGGACCGTTTCGACGTCACATACCAGCCGGCCGGCTCTCCGGGAGGTGGACAAGCGGGCGACTTCGCCGCCAACGTCACCATCCGATCGCCAGGAGCGGATGCCCAGACCGAGCGGGTAGTCGTCAACTACCCGATCACTGTGGGGGGTGACCGCATCCATCTCCTCGGGAACGGCTACGCACCTACCCTCACCGTCCGGGACGCGGAAGGCCAGATTGTATACAGCGACTCACTACCCTTCCTTCCCCAGGATTCCAACATGACCTCACTAGGTGTCGTCAAAGTTCCGGACGGCTTGCCGCAGCAACTCGGGCTGATCGGCTTCTTTTACCCCACGCAGGACACCTTGCCCTCAGGTGCCGCCACCTCGATCTACCCCGACGTCATCAACCCCGTCATAACCCTTAACGCCTTCGCAGGCGACCTCGGTATCGATGATGGAACCCCCCGTTCCGTCTATGCCCTGGCAGTTGACGAACTCACGCAACTCACCGGCGGCGACACCGGACAGGACTCCATCGAACTCAGGCCCGGCAGTACCAGTGCGCTGCCTAATGGGTGGGGCACCATCACATGGGAGGAAGCAGACGGCGCTCCGGTAAAACGGTTCGCGTCTTTGCAGATTCAACGCGACCCCAGCAGCGGCTGGGTCTTGGCATTTTCTGTGTTGGCTTGCGTCGGGTTGTTCACCGGACTTCTCATACCTCGTCGCCGTATTTGGGTGAAAGTCCATTCGTCGACCACAACCGACTCGATGATCTCGGTGGAGTACGCCGGTCTCGCTCGAGGAGATGACCCCGGGCTTGCCCGTGCGGTCGAGCAGTTAGCGGATGCCCACGCACAAGCATGCGAGCGGGCGAGTGTGGCCGCGCAGTCACGGTAGGTCTACAGCTATGAACACGTCCCCTGAGTTCGGTGACTACCTGCTGCTCGCAGCGAACCCGTTGACTCTTTTACCGGTCGCCGCGACGATGATGGCCGCCATTTACCTCCTTGGGGCGTCACGTCTGTGGCGGCAGCGTCGTCGGTGGTCGGTGTTGCGCACGGTGAGTTTTGTCTCAGGCTGCGCAGTCCTCGCTGCCGTCACCGGCCTCGCGGTAGAGGACTACGGCGAAGCTCTACTTTCGGTGTTCATGTTCCAGCAACTGACATTGATGATGGCTATCCCACCGTTGCTCGTGCTCGGTTCCCCGGGAGCCCTTCTGCTGCGCGCAACTCCACATCGCGGCGTCGGTAGGAGCATCCTCAGATTGGCGCACGGCGCGTTGCGATGGAAAGGGTCAAGATGGGCTCTCAGCCCCTGGGTTGCATTACCTGCCTACCTCGCGGCCTTCTACGGCCTGTATATTGCCGATCTGCTCGATCCCGTCCTAGCCCTACCCGGTGGCCACACCGCTTTGGAGGCGGCGTTCTTGGTCAGCGGAATTCTGTTCACCATTCCTGTGCTTTCTACAGATCCGCTGCCGGTCCGCATGAGCCACGGCGGTCGGGCGCTCGACCTTTTTGCCGAGGCAGCGTTGCACGCCTTTTTTGGGGTGTTCCTCATGATGGCGACCAGTCTGGTGGTGGGAACATTCGCTGAATCGACCATGGCTTTGGGCATTGACCCGATCGAGGATCAACGCGTAGCCGGCGGTCTCGCGTGGTCCTATGGCGAGGCGCCCACACTCATCATGATCCTGATCGTGATGCACCGGTGGTTCCGGCACGATTCCGTTCGTGACGCCGCTGCAAGCAGGTGGGCGGATGCCCACGGGGACCCGGAGCTCGACGAGTACAACGAGTACCTGCGCCGGCTCGAACAACGTGGGTCCGCATGACAGCACTTCGAGGGCCAACCGGCGACCTGCGCAAACCCTCTATGTGGACCGGCGGCGTGGGTACCTTGCCCGTGACGGCGGCGTTGCCCTTGGCGGCAGCATCGGGGTTGCTAATGGATGCGGCCACACCGGACCTCGGATGGTGGCCGCTTGCTTTCGTGAGCGTGACGATCCTGCTCGCAGCTCTCCTCGGAAGAAGCACGCTCGCTTCTTTCGTCGTGGGGTGCGTCTTCGGGGCCGTGTTCAACCTTGCCCACCTCATATGGGTGGCCCAGTTTCTCGGACCTGTGCCCTGGTTGGCCCTCAGCGCGCTGCAAACGGTACTCATCGGTGTCGGCAGCGTGACCATCACCCTCGCTTACCGTTGGGTCAAAGTACGCAGGCTCGGCGGAGTGTTGGACCT
>NZ_CAKKMM010000277.1:0-5365 GCF_918698205.1 Microbacterium sp. Bi128
GGGCCGGAGCAGCCCGCCGCCGTCGGAGCGCTGGCTGCAGAGCCAGCACTCCACCACCGCGGAAGAGCAGCGCCGGGCGGACTCGATCGCACGCTCGCGCGGCCGCTTCACCCGGAACTTTGTGGTCCAGGGCTCGGCCGCTGACTGGGCGGCATGCTGGCTCGCGGAACTGCGACGGAGGCTTCGCGCCATACGGTCGGACGGCGCAGCCGCCGGCGAACTGGTGTTCTTCCTCCACGACGAGGTGATGGTCCACTGTCCCGAATCCGCCGTCGGGGATAGCATCAAGGCGATCGAGGACTCCGCAAATGCCGCGAAGGAGCTCTTGTTCGGCCGCATTCCGGTCGAATTTCCGGTCAGCGTGGCCGTCGTCGATTCGTACGACAATGCCAAATGAGTGACCGAAGTCACCGCCTGTAACGTACCCGTCGGTAGCGTTGTGTGCGCTCCGTCACCGGGCTACCCTCGGAAAGGCCGGTGAATTTCCCGTACGATCCGCCGGCTATTGCAACGACGCAAGGATATTGGGGAGGCACAGGTTTGGCTGGCATTTTTGAGATCGCGCAAGCTGGCGACAAGGCTTATTTCTTCAGGCTGACGGCGGCGGATGGCACGGTAGTGGCCGTCTCCCCGCTCTTCAGCTCCATCAAGAGCGCGGCGGCGGGCATCAACGCCGTGCGCGAGAACGCCGCGACCGGCCTGGTTGTGGATCATTCCGGCGCTCACCGGCGGGTCGCCTCCAGCAGGTCGGGAGGACGGGCGATGGCTCCCCTGGCAGGCAGCCCGGTGGCTGCCGGCTAGATGGCTGCAACCCCGTTGCTGCCCGGCAGGCAGCCCGGCGGCTGCCGGCCAGCGGACCGGCCGGCGGGCCGGCGCCGCGCGGCCTTCACACATCAATCCCGTAGAGCCGCGCGCGGTCCCACGGCACGGCCCAGCCCAGCTGTTCAAAAAGCTGGTTCAGGATCATCCCGGTAAAACCCCACACCACGACGCCGTTGACGGTGAAGGCTGGGCTCTGGAATGTCTGGCCGGCCCGGCTGACCGTGGCCATCACCCTGTTGTCCGGGTCCAGCAGGTCCCTGACCGGGACCCGGAACACCTGCGCGGATTCACCGTAGTCAACCACCCGGACCGGCGACTGGGCAGCCCACCAGGCCAGGACCGGCGTCACCAGGAAATTGCCCCGGGGCAGGGCCAGTTCAGGCATCACGCCGAGTACGTCCACCCCCGCAGGGTTCAGGCCAGTCTCCTCCTCCGCCTCGCGGAGGGCCGCGTCCACCACGGACTCACCCGGATCGATGCCGCCGCCGGGAAACGCCACCTGCCCGGGATGGTCCTCCAGCGTTTGGGCCCGCTGCAGCAGCAGCACGTCCAAATCGGCCGGAGCCAGCAACTTCTCGGACACAGCGGGGACGTTGTCGAGCGCACCAAAGAGCATCAGCACCGCTGCCCTACGGACCCGCTCGCCGGGTTCGACGGCGAGTTCCCGCCAGCGCGGATCCGGGGCCGGCGCCGTGCCCGCCTCCACCGCGGCAACGAGCTCGACGAGGTCCTGGCGCGCGGTCACGGCTGTTTCCTCTGCGATTCCATCCGGATTTCCGCGGCGCGGTGAGTCTCGGCCAGCAGCCGGGCCAGCAGTTGCTCCTGGCCCGGGGCGAGTTCGTACTTCAGCAATTTCTTTGACTTCTCCGGGTCGGTTTCCCCCATGCCGTAGCTGGGGCACCAATTGGCCACCGCGCAGGCGCCGCACGCCGGCTTCCGGGAATGGCAGACGCGGCGGCCGTGAAAGACGACGCGGTGCGAGAGCATGGTCCAGTCCTTCGGCTCGAACAGCTCAGCGACGTCCGACTCGATCCGGACCGGATCATCCGACTCGGTCCAGCCAAAGCGCCGGGCCAGCCGGCCGAAGTGGGTGTCCACCGTGATGCCCGGGATGCCGAAGGCATTGCCCAGCACGACGTTCGCGGTTTTCCGCCCGACGCCGGGCAGCGTCACCAGGTCCGCGAGCCGGCCCGGCACCTCGCCGTCGTACTCGTCCACCAGCCGGGTGCACAGCGCCAGGAGATTTCTGGCCTTGGCGCGAAAGAAGCCGGTGGGCTTGATGATGGCCTCCAGCTCGGCCGGATCCGCCTCCGCCATCCGCCGCGCATCCGGGTAGCGCGCGAACAACAGGGGCGTGATCTGGTTGACCAGCACGTCCGTGGTCTGCGCGGACAGCACCGTGGCTATCACGAGCTCGAACGGCGTGCGGAAGTCCAGCTCCGCGTGGGCATAGGGGTACTGCTCCGCGAGTTCCCGGTTGATCCGGCGCGCGCGGCGCTTGAGCGCCAGCATTGACTCCCCCGACGCCCGCGGCGCACCCGGCTTGGCGCTCCCCGGGATCAGGTTGCCGGGTTCCGAGCCGCCGGATTCCGTGGTCACGGCGGCGGACTAACCGCGTTCGATGTTGCTGAGGTCCCGCAAAACGCCGAGCCGGCCGTCGGTGTGCTGGACCAGGAACTCGTTGCCGCGGTCCTCCAGGGCAAGGACCCAGCCGCCGGGTTCAATGACGAACGCCGGGGCGCCGGTGCGCACATCGACGGCGGTGCGGGGCTGCGCGACTGCGAACCAGAAGGCCTCGTGCACGGGGTGGACATCATCCTCCGCGGGCCGGCTGGCGGGATCAACGGTCGCGCCGATGGGTTCCTGCGGCCGGACCTGGGGGTTGACCGTAGTGGGGGCACTGCCGCCGGTGGCGGCCGGCACGCCGGCGGCCTGGGTCTGTTCCGCGGCCTGGGTCTGTTCCGCGGCGGGAGCGGTCTGTGCAGCCGCACCAGCGGCACCAGCGGCGGCGGCACCGGCTGCAGCAGGGACGCCCGCGGTCCGGGTCTTGTCCGCGGCGGACGGAGCAGACTCCGGAGCCGGGGCCTGCGTCGGGGCCGCCGATGAATCCGTAGATGCCGGCGCTGCCGCGCCGGCGGCTGGCACCACGCCCGAGATCTGGGTCTCCGGTGCGCCGGGCGCGCCAGCGCTGGGGGCCGCGGCGGACGCCGCACCCGCCGAAGATGCCCCGGCAGAGGGCCCGGCAGGTGTGGTTGCCGCCGGCGTGGCCGTCTGGCTGCCGGTGGCCGGACGCTTGGCCCAGCCCGCGGCCTCCCCGGAAGCGGCTTGGCCGGACGCAACCGGGCCGGACGCAACCTGGCCCGATGCGGCCGCCAGAGAGGCGCCCGCCCCGGCCGCGCCGGACGCACCCGCAGCGTCCTTGGTCAATTTGGATTCCTTCGGTTGTTTCGGTTGCTTCGGCGCCTTCGGTGCCCGGGGCTTTCGCACCGGGACAACAGCTTCGCGGGCAACCACGTGGGCAGGCGCGTCCTCCCGGCCCAGGAAATCGCCGGCAAAGAACGGGATCCAGCGGCCCAGCACCGTGGCGGCGAAGAGCCCCAAAGCGCCCAGGAGCGCGATCAGCATGCTCGGCACGAACGCCCCGGCGGCGGCGAGGAAAAAGAAGGCCAGCGTGAAGGACGCTACAACGGACGCGCACTGGTCGATCGACAGGCATCCGAGCCGGATCTTGGTCGACGGGCTGTTCCAGAGGTTGTAGGCGAAGGCAAACATCGGAATCAGTGAGGCGATGAAAAGAAGCAGCGTGGAGCCGAAAACGGTGAGGTCACGGATGGTGAACGGGCCGAGGACGGCTTCGTTCTTCTTCCCGGTCTTTTTGTCCACCGTGAAGCGTGGCGCATCCCCGAACCCGGCGGGCCCCGGCTGCGCCGTTCCACCCTGGTTCTGGGCGGGCGCCCGGAGCTGCCCGTTGTCTTGCTCGTTCATTCCGTATCTCCTTAGCATGGCGGCGCCCTGGACAGCGCCGTCTAACGGCAGGCAAGGACAGGACCGCCAGCGGTCCTGTCGCCTCCATCGGATGTCACAACTTCATCTCAGCCTAGCCAAGTGAATGGCCGATCACTAGCTGACAAGCCGTGGGCGGACGCAGCAGAATTCCCCAGATTTCCGAATCCCGGACGCTTGCCCCGGCCCGCCGTCCGGCGCCGGGGACAGACCACTCGGCGCTTAACGAACACCGCTCACGGTGCTGTTTGTGACGGGGCGCACGTTTGGTCGGACCCAAGTATTAGTGTTGATTCCAGACAGCGCTAGCGGCACTGCCGCCGTCTGCCGCCGCCCGACGTCGCGCATGCGGCCCGGCGCGACGGTGGCGAGCACGGCCGCGCAGCCCGGATCGATGAATGATGAGGTTCACCATGTCCCAGCAGACACCCGGCTCCACGGCCACGCAGACACCCCAGGGCGATGCGTTCGAAAACCTGTCCCAGGAGAACCGCCGTTTCGCGCCCTCGGCCGAGTTCGCCGCGAACGCAGTGGTCACCGCCGCCGATTACGCAGAGGCCGACGCCGACCGTCCCGCCTTCTGGGCGAAGCAGGCCCGGGAGCTGCTGAGCTGGTCCAAGGACTTCACCCAGGCGCTGGACTGGTCCGACCCGCCGTTCGCGAAGTGGTTCGTCGGCGGCGAGGTCAACGCGGCCTACAACGCCCTGGACCGGCACGTCGAGGCCGGCAACGGGGACCGGGTGGCGATCTACTTCGAGGGTGAGCCGGGAGATACCCGCACCTACACCTACGCGCAGCTGACCGAGGAGGTGAAGAAGGCCGCGAACGCGTTCGAGTCCCTCGGCGTGGCCAAGGGCGACCGCGTGGCCGTGTACCTGCCGATGATCCCCGAGGCCGTCATCACCCTGCTGGCGTGCGCCCGGATCGGCGCGATCCACTCCGTGGTCTTCGGCGGCTTCTCCGCCGAAGCCCTGCGCTCCCGGATCGACGACGCCGAGGCCAAGCTCGTGGTCACGGCCGACGGCACCTACCGCCGCGGCAAGCCCAGCGCGCTGAAGCCGGCCGTCGACGAGGCGTTGTCCCACGAGGGCGACGGCACCGGACACACCGTGCAGAACGTCGTGGTGGTCAAGCGCAACGGGGCGGATGTGGACTGGCACGAGGGCCGGGACCACTGGTGGGCGGACACCGTCGGCGCCGCGTCCCCCACACACACCGCCGTCGGGCACGACTCCGAACACCCGCTCTTCATCCTCTACACCTCCGGCACGACGGGCAAGCCCAAGGGCATCCTGCACAGCACCGGCGGCTACCTCACCCAGGGCGCCTACACGCACAAGGCGGTCTTCGACCTCCACCCGGAGACCGACGTCTACTGGTGCACCGCCGACGTCGGCTGGATCACCGGGCACTCCTATGTCGCCTACGCCCCGCTCATCAACGGCGCCACCCAGGTGATGTATGAGGGCACGCCGGACTCCCCGCACCAGGGCCGCTGGTGGGAAATCGTGGAGATGTACAAGGGCTCCATCCGCTACGA
>NZ_CAKKMM010000278.1:0-5345 GCF_918698205.1 Microbacterium sp. Bi128
CCAGTTGGCCGAGGTGCCATCGCTGGGACGCGTGCAGATGACCCGCAAGCGGATGGGCACGGGGCTGCTGGAAGTCTTCGGCGAACAGTGCGAAACATGTGCGGGCCGCGGCATCGTCACCCACGACGAGCCGGTGGAGCACCGCCGCGCCAACACGGTCGCCGCGGAGCACTATGTGCCGCGCACCGAGGCGCAGCCTGCTGCCCGCCCGGAACGCAAGAGCCGTCGCCGCGGTCGCGGAGGCCAGGGCGGAGAGACCGCGCCGGCCGCACCCGCGCCCGTCCACGCCGAGCCCACTGAGGCCGAACGCCACGCCAAGGCCGAGGCCACCCGTGCCGCGCTGGCCAACATCGCTGCCGCAGCGCACGCCGCGCACCTGCACGACGGGGAGGCAGCCGCAGCCAGCGACGCCGGGGCCCGCCAGGCCGCCGTCGACGCCGTCACGCAGCTCGCAGCCGCCGACGAGGCAGCCGGCCGCCCCGCAACGGTGCTGACGTTTGGCGGCGAGCAGGTGGCCCTACCCTTCGTCGAGCACGCGGAGGACGCGCCGTCACCGGCCCTGACCCTGGACCTGCTGACCGAGGCCTTCGCAAACCTGGGCGAAGCCGAGGCCGGCAAGCCGGATCAGGCCGCCGGCCTGGCGGCCGGTCAGGCAGCAGCTGTTGCCGCACCGGAAGCCACGGCGCCCGAGGCGCCGTCGGCCGTCCGCGCTACGGAGGCGCCGGCGTCACGCACAGCTGACACCACGACGCTGCGCGGCCGCCGCGGGCGCCGCAACCGGAGTGCCAGCCGCGCCCAGGGCGCAGCCAACGAAACCTCCGTGGAGCACCGCGAGGCAACCCGGCCGGCCACGGCCGGATCGGTCCACGAGGCCAAGGCTCCCGCCGCGGCCGGGCCTGCGTCCATCCCGGCCGGCAACGAGCCGATCATCCTCGGCGTCGGCGTGCCGGCGTCGGAGCTGTAGTCCTCCGCGACTGACCACGTCCCCGTCCGGTCATTATTTCGACTGGTCGGGCTGCGGGTCCGGGTCAGGGCAGACGTAACATACGTCCGCCCGGGCCCGGGCCCGCTCGTGCGTTAACGGGTCCTCCGGGTGGCAAGGGCTAGGCTGGAACACTGACACGGGGTGCCGGGCACCGGGCCGGCTGAGATCCAGACCCGTTGAACCTGTCCGGTTAGCACCGGCGAAGGGATGTCTTCCTTGTCCGCGAGATCGAATCCGTCCGAGTTCCTCCCGCCCAATTTTCTGCACAACGAGTCTCTGCCGGCCCCGCCGCGCATTCCCCGCGTGCTGGCCATCGCCGGCTCCGATCCCTCCGGCGGGGCCGGAATCCAGGCCGACCTGAAGAGCATCGCGGCGAACGGCGGCTACGGCATGGCCGCCATCACCGCCCTGACAGCGCAGAACACGCAGGGCGTGCGCGCCGTCCACGTCCCCCCGGCGGCGTTCCTCACGGCGCAGCTGGACGCCATCAGCGACGACATCGGCATCGACGCCGTCAAGATCGGCATGCTCGGTGACGCCGCCGTGATCGACGCCGTCCGCGGCTGGCTGGAAAAGGTGCGCCCCGCCGTCGTGGTCCTGGACCCGGTGATGGTCGCCACCAGCGGTGACCGGCTCCTGCAGGAATCGGCCGAGGCCGCCCTGCAGGCCCTCCTGCCGCTGGCGGACCTCATCACGCCCAACCTCGCCGAACTCGCCATCCTGCTCAAGGAACCCGTCGCTGCCGAGTGGTCCGAGGCCCTGGCGCAGGGCAAGCGGCTGGCCGCCCTGACCGGCACCACCGTCCTGGTTAAGGGCGGACACCTCCAGGGCGCCGGGCCGGGGGACGGGCATGCCCACGACGCCGATGCCCACGACGTCGACGGCCACGGCGCCGGCACCGGCTGCCCGGATGCCCTGGTCAACACCGGCGGCCTGCTCGGCCAGGAAACGGTGGTGGTGCCGGGGGAGCGGATCGCGACGCGCAACAGCCACGGCACCGGATGCTCCCTGTCCTCGGCCATGGCCACCGTGCAGGCCCGGGTGGGGGACTGGGAAGCGACGCTGCGCGAAGTCAAGCCGTGGCTGCTGGGCGCGCTCCGCGAAGCCTCGGCCCTGGACGTCGGCTCCGGCAACGGCCCGGTCCACCACTTCCACCACCTGCAGCACCTCCAGGGCAGGCAGGGTCCGGCGGCGGGGGAGTTCGCCGCAGCCCTGCGCGCAGGAGCCGCGGGCGATCTTGAGGCGATCTACGCCCTGGACTTCGTCCGCGGGCTGGCCGACGGCACCTTGCCCGAGCACGAGTTCGCGTACTACCTCGCCCAGGACGCCATCTACCTCAACGGCTACTCGCGGGTCCTGGCCCGGGCCGCGGCGATTGCCCCCACCGAGGCCGAGCAGCTGTTCTGGGCCCGTTCGGCGCAGACCTGCCTGGAAGTCGAATCCGAGCTGCACCGTTCCTGGCTCAGCACCCGCCCCACGGCCTCCACCCTGGGCCCGGTCACGAAAGCGTATGTGGACCACCTGCTGGCCGCCTCGGTCTCCGGCAGCTATGGCGTCCTCGTGGCGGCGGCGCTGCCCTGCTTCTGGCTCTACGCCGAGGTCGGTTCCACGCTGCACCGGGAGTTCCTGGCCGGTGGCGCCCCCGGGGAGCACCCCTACGCCGGCTGGCTGCGGACCTACGCCGACGAGGACTTCGCCGCCGCGACCCGGCAGGCCATCGCGTACACGGACACGGCGGCCGGGCGGGCATCGGAGAGCGAGCGGCAGGCCATGGCCCTGGCTTTCCGGCAGTCTTCGCGCTACGAAGTGGACTTCTTCGACGCGCCGCGGCTGTACGCCTGACGCGAGCTGGTCCGGACTACCGGTACGATGGTGGGGCGCGGTTCCGGAAGTCGTTGCGGCAACACAGCTCAAGATGGTCAAGATCCCGGCCAAGAACATTGGCAGGGACTTTGCATCAAGATGTTGTGGCGCCTATCACGGACTACCCGCCGGAACCAGCCTCATTTGCGGCCGAAGGCAAAATTAGCGTATTCTAGATCTTCGGTGCTTACGCCAACACTTGGGTTATGACCCTGAGAACGGTCCGCTTGGAATTCCAAATGGATTTGTTCCGGGGATAGCTCATGGGTTCCCCCGGGGAATCCACCGGCGTTGAGGCACAGCGTGAGCCGGTCCAAACAATTTGGCCCCTGGTTCCGCACGCAAATCTAGTAATAAACGTCGAGAGAAGTGAGTTCCCCAGTGGTGTACGCGATTGTCCGCGCAGGCGGCCGCCAAGAGAAGGTTTCCGTTGGAGACTTCGTTACCCTGAACCGCGTCCCCGGTGGAGCCGGCAGCACCTTTGAGTTGCCCGCACTGCTCCTGGTGGACGGTGACAAAGTCACGTCTGCTGCTGCGGACCTGGCCAAGGTAACGGTTACGGCTGAGATCCTCGAAGACCTCCGTGGTCCGAAGATCGTCATCCAGAAGTTCAAGAACAAGACCGGTTACAAGAAGCGTCAGGGCCACCGTCAGGAACTGACCAAGGTCAAGATCACCGGTATCAAGTAACTCTTCGTTACTGTTCAGGTTCCAGCAGATTCCCCAGAATTTTTGAAGGCAGGCATTTCAAATGGCACATAAAAAAGGCGCGAGTTCCACTCGCAACGGTCGTGACTCCAACGCCCAGTACCTCGGCGTCAAGCGCTTCGGTGGCCAGGTAGTTTCCGCAGGCGAGATCATCGTCCGCCAGCGCGGCACCCACTTCCACCCGGGCGCCGGCGTAGGCCGCGGCGGGGACGACACCCTGTTCGCCCTGACCCCCGGTGCTGTCGAGTTCGGCACCCGCCGTGGTCGCCGCGTTGTGAACATCGTGGCTGCTGCAGCTGCAGAGTAACAATAAGTTCTAAATCGGTGGGGCGGGCCATTAGGTCCGCTCCACCGGTGTTTTAACCGCATTACAATCATCTTGGGCGCCTTTGGGGGTCCGGGGAACAGCACTGAGGAGATCCACGTGGCGAGCTTTGTAGACCGGGTAGTACTGCACGTATCCGGCGGTACCGGCGGCCACGGCTGTGTCTCCGTCCACCGCGAGAAGTTCAAGCCCCTCGGCGGTCCCGACGGCGGCAACGGCGGCAACGGCGGCGACGTCATCCTGCGCGTTGACCCCCAGACCACCACCCTGCTCGACTACCACCACGCGCCCCACCGGCACGCCACCAACGGCGGCCCCGGCATGGGTGACTGGCGCGGCGGTAAAAACGGCGAAACCCTGATCCTTCCGGTGCCGGTCGGCACCGTAGTGAAGTCCAAGTCCGGCGAAGTCATCGCCGACCTCGTGGCCGAAGGCGACGAATACATCGCCGCCGCCGGCGGCATTGGCGGCCTCGGCAACGCCTCGCTGTCCTCCCAGAAGCGCCGCGCGCCCGGCTTCGCGCTGCTCGGCATCGAAGGCGAATCCAGCGACGTCGTCCTGGAACTGAAGTCCATCGCCGACATCGCCCTCGTCGGCTTCCCCTCCGCCGGCAAGTCCAGCCTGATCGCCGCCATGTCCGCCGCCCGGCCCAAGATCGCGGACTATCCCTTTACCACCCTCATCCCCAACCTCGGCGTCGTCCAGGCCGGTGAAGTCCGCTTCACCATTGCCGACGTCCCCGGCCTGATCGAGGGCGCGAGCGAGGGCAAGGGTCTCGGCCACCACTTCCTACGCCACGTCGAGCGGTGCGCCGCCCTAGTGCACGTGCTGGACTGCGGCACGCTCGAATCGGACCGCGATCCGCTCTCCGACCTCGCCATCATCGAGGCCGAGCTGGAGAAATACGCCGTCGACATGAGCTACAGCGGGTCCGACGGCGAAGTCGTACCGCTGAACCACCGCCCGCGCCTCGTGGCCCTGAACAAGGTTGACCTGCCGGATGGCAAGGACATGGCCGAGTTCGTCCGCCCGGAGCTCGAATCCCGGGGCTACAAGGTCTTCGAAATCTCGGCGACGAGCCACGAAGGCCTCCGCCAGCTTGGCTTCGCCATGGCTGAAATCGTCAAGGCCGCCCGCGACGCCGTCGCCGCGACCCCGCCGAAGGTACACGCCCCCGTGCTGCGCCCCCGCGCCGTCAACGAGACCGGCTTCACGATCCGCCGCGAGGAAAAGAACCTTGAGCCGCTCTTCCGCGTCCTCGGCGACAAGCCCGTGCGCTGGGTCAAGCAGACAGACTTCACCAACGAGGAAGCGATCGGCTATCTCGCCGACCGCCTGGCCAAGCTCGGCGTCGAAAATGAACTGTTCAAGCAGGGCGCCAAGCCGGGCGACATGGTGGTCATCGGCGAGGACGACGGCGTCGTCTTCGACTGGGAGCCGACCATGATGGCCGGTGCTGAGCTG
>NZ_CAKKMM010000279.1:0-5330 GCF_918698205.1 Microbacterium sp. Bi128
GCCCACGGCTACGAAGCCGCCATCGCGAGCGTCGGCGCCTCCCTCCGCTCGCTCACGTACGAGGGTCGTGACCTCGTCGTGCCGTTCGACGCCGACGAGCTGCGCCCCGCCTACCGCGGCACGACGCTCGCGCCGTGGCCGAACCGCGTGGTCGACGGCATCCACCGCTTCGACGGCCAGGAGCACCAACTGCCGCTCACCGAACCGAAGCGCGGCCACGCGCTGCACGGGCTGCTGTCGTGGGTCGACTGGAACGTGCTCGAGGCGTCGGAGGATGCCGTCACGCTCACGGCGACCGTCCCGGCCCAGGCCGGCTACCCCTGGTGGCTCGTCGTGTCCACGACGTACCGACTGGGTGCCGACGGCCTCACGCAGACCGTCCGGGCGACGAACCTGTCGGACACGCCCGCGCCGTGGGGCACCGGCCCCCACCCGTACCTCGTCGGCGGTCCCGCCGCGCTGGACGAGTGGACGCTGGGCCTCCCGGCCGACACCGTGCTCGAGGTGACGCCCGACCGGCTGTCGCCGGTGGCTCTGGCATCCGTCACCGTCGACGCGGAGCGTTTCGACTTCCGCGACGCGCGCGTGCTCGGCGCCGTCGAGATCGACCACGCGTACACCGGCCTGATTCGGGATGCCGACGGCCGCACGACCGTCACCCTCACCGACCCGTCGGGCACGGGGGTGGCGATGAGCTGGGCCGAGGACTGCGCGTGGGTGCAGATCCACACGGCCGACCAGCCGACCGGACCCGGGACGCCCGGGCACCGCGCCGGGCTCGCGGTGGAACCGATGACGTGCGCACCCGACGCCTTCAACGACGACGCCTACGACTTCGCCACCGGCGTCGTCTCGCTCGACCCCGGTGCCTCGCACGAGGCAGGGTGGACCATTTCGGCACGCTGAGCCACGAACGACAGAACCGCCCCGTCGCACGCGACCGGGGCGGTTCTGTCGTGAAGCGTCAGACGACCTGTGCGCCGCACATGCCGCAGTCGCCGCCCGCCGAGACCTCGACGAAGCAGTCGGGGCACATCGTGCGCAACGGCCGGTCGCTCGGTGCCACGGGCTTGGGGCCGGCGACGCGGCGCTCGGCGCGCGGGGTGGACGCGCGCACCTTCTTGAGTTCGATCGGTGCCGGCGGGGCGGGGGCCGGCTCGGGCTTGTGTGCGGCGCAGTAGAAGCGCACGAAGCCGCCGTGGTGCTTGGGGTGGCGGTGCTTGACCGCCCACAGCTCACTGCGGTCGAACAACTCTCCCTCGGCTCCGCACCCGACGCAGCGGGTGGGCTCTCCGGGGACGACATCGGCGACGAGGACGGGAGCATCGAAGGCGATGGCATCCCGCCAATCCGACGAGGACACGATCTTCATGGGGGACCCTTCTTGCGGCGGTTCGGGCCGCCTCACCCTCCACGGTACGCGCCCTCACCGGCACGTGGTGACCTCCGGGGCGATCCGCGGGGGTGGACAGCCCCGGAGACCCTCCCGATAGGTTGGAGAGAATTCCCCCCGCGCCGCCCCGGCGGTGCCCATCGAAGGAGAAGCATGGAACTCGCCGCTCTGGGGGCGATCGGTCTCGTCGTCGTCATCGCTCTCGTCGTCGCCATCGTCGTCATCCTCATCGTCGCCGGCATCATTCGCGGGTGGTACCGCGTCGCGAAGGCCGACGAAGCCCTGGTCATCGTCGGTAAGCGCCAGAAGGCCGCCGACGGCAACTCGTCGCGCATCACCGTCATCACGGGCGGTGGCGCGATCGTCAACCCGCTGACCCAGCGCGGCGAGATGATCTCGCTGCGTGCCCGTCAGATCAAGATGGAGCCCACCGCGCAGTCGTCCACCGGTGTGACGGTCAACGTCAGCGGTGTCGCGCTGGTCAAGATCGGATCCGATCCCGAGTCCGTGCGCCGCGCGGCCGAGCGGTTCGCCTCGCAGGACAAGGCCATCGAGCAGTTCACGACCGAGCAGCTCGAGGGTGCGCTGCGCGGTGTCGTGGCCACGCTCACCGTCGAAGAGCTCATGCGCGACCGCCAGCGGCTGGCGGACCAGATCGCGGAAGGCATCAAGCAGGATTTGTCATCGCAGGGACTGATCCTCGACTCCTTCCAGATCCAGGGCATCACCGACACCAACGGCTACATCTCCGCGCTCGGAGCGACCGAGGTCGAGCGCGTCAAGCGCGAGGCGGAGGTCGCGCGCATCAATGCGGTGCGTGAGATCCGGGCGCGTCAGATCGCCACCGACGAGGCCAACCTCATCGAGCAGACCGCGCTCGACAAGAACAGCGCTGCGGCCAAGGCCGAGGTCGGTCGCGCCAACGCCGAGGCCGAGCAGGCGGAGGCCCTCACGCGTGCCGAGCGCCGGCAGGCCGTGCTGCAGCAGGAGGCGCAGAACACGCAGGCGCGCCTCGAGTCCGAGGTCGCCCGCGTCGCCGACGCCGACCTGTACCAGCGGCAGAAGGAAGCCGACGCCGAGGCGTACGCGCAGATCAAGGCGGCGCAGGCTCGCTCCGAGATCGCCGAGCAGGAGGCCGCCGCGGTGCGTGTGCGCGCCGAAGCCGACGCGCAGGCGGTGCGTCTGGCCGGTGAGGCCCGCGCCGAGGCGATCCGCGCCGAGGCCGAGGCCCTCTCGCACAACCAGGAGGCGTTGCTCGCGCAGCGCGCTCTCGAAGCGCTCGTGCCGATGATGGCGGAGTTCGCCAAGGGGTACGACCGCGTCGGCAACATCACCGTGCTCGGCGGCGAGGGTGCCAGCGGCCACCTCGCGGCCGAGTCGGCCACGGGCCTGCGATCGTCGTTCGAGGCGGTCCGGGCCGCCACCGGCATCGACCTGACCGCGATCATCCAGGGGCGGGCCGTCGCGGACGCCTTCGCCGACGCGTCTCGCCGCCCGTCCGAGACGAGCGCGACCACCGCGGCCGCACCGGCATCCACCTCGGGGACGTCGCCCACGGCGTCCGAGCCCGGGGCCTGACGAGGAACCTCGACGGTGCCCGAGGCGCCCGAGGTCGAGGCGCTCACGCGGTTCTTGCGTGAGCGCCTCACCGGCCGCGTCGTGCGCGGCGTCGAGCTGACCGAGTTCCGCGCCCTCAAGACCCGCGCGCGACCACTCGACGAGATCGTCGGCCGCGCCGTCGGGAGCGTCGATCGGTACGGCAAGCACATCGACCTCGACGCCGACGGCACCCACCTCTCGATCGGCTTCGGTCGCGCGGGATGGGCGACGTGGAGCGACGACGCAACGGCATCCGATCCTCCCGCCAACGGCGCGGCGCTGATCGCGCGCGTGACGTTCGACGACGGCGTGCTCGGCATTACCGACGCGGGGCAGTGGCTGTCGGTGCAGCTGCACGTCGTAGCCGCGCCCGGCGACGTGCCGGCGGTCGCGAAACTCGGACCGGATGCCGCCGACCCGGGTTTCTCCCGCGAGGCGCTCGTCACCGCGCTCGGTCGACGACGCAAACAGCTCAAGGCGCTGCTGCAGGAGCAGGAGTCTCTCGCGGGGATCGGCAACGCCTACTCGGACGAGATCCTCTACGTCGCGCGGCTGTCTCCCGTGGCCCAGGCCGCCTCGCTGAGCGACGACGAGGTCACGCGGCTGCACACGGCGGTGCGCGAGGTCCTGGACGGCGCCGTCGCCGCGCGTGACGGCATCCCGATCGCCGAGCAGAAGGCGGCGAAGGTCGCGTCGATGCGGGTGCACGGCCGGACGGGCGAGCCCTGTCCCGACTGCGGCGGCACGATCGAGGACATCCCCGGGACGAAGGGCGGCGCTCAGTACTGCCCGTCCTGCCAGCCGCTCTCCGTCTGACCGGTGGGAGGGGGCGCGGCGCCCGAAACCGCGAGACTGCACCCGCCTGACAACTCCCCTGCAGCGTGCAGTGGGGATGTCAGCCGGATGCAGTCTCGGCGTGCGGGCGCCGCGGCCAGCGGGGCCCGGGGTGCGGGTCAGGCCGTCTGGCCGGAGTGCTTTCCCTCGGCGACCTCTTCGACGAGCTTCGCGTTGAACGCGGGCAGGTCGTCGGGGTTGCGGCTCGAGACGAGGCCCTGGTCGACGTGGACCTCCTCGTCGACCCACGTGGCGCCGGCGTTGCGCAGGTCGGTCTGCAGCGTCGGGTAGCTCGTGAGCGTGCGGCCCGTCAACACGTCGGCCTCGGTGAGGATCCAGCCACCGTGGCAGATGACGGCGACCGGCTTGTGCTGGTCGAAGAACGCCCGCGCGAAGTGCACGGCATCCTTCACGATCCGGATGTCGTCGGCGTTCTGGACGCCGCCGGGCAGCACGAGTGCGTGGAAGTCATCGGCCGTCGCGGAACCAACGGGGAGGTCGACCTTCTGCTCGTGGCCCTTCTCTCCGGTGACGGTGCCGTCTGCGGGAGAGACCAGAACGGCCTCGGCGCCGGCCGCGGTGACGGCCTCCCAGGGGCTGGTGAGCTCGCTGTCTTCGAAGCCGTCGGTCAGAAGGAAGGCGATGCGCTTTCCGGTGAGGTCCGTCATGGGGACTCCTCTCGCTGGGGGTGGGGATTCCTCCACGCTAGAAAGAGGCCCTGACACCGGGACGGGGGTTGCGGATGCCGTGCCCTCCGGGTACCGCGGAAGTCCCGCGCACGACCGGCCCCCGTTCGTGCGCGCGGGCGTAGCATGGAGCGCATGTCCGGTGAGAGCACCCCCGAAACCGAGACCCCGTCGAAGCCCATCCTCACGCTTCTGACGCCCGAGGCCTCCGACGACGACCGCACCCCTCCCGCCTATCGGTGCGCAGGGGGCTCCTGCTCGATCGGGTGACCCCGATCGCGCTCAGTGCGCGAGCGGGACGCCGTCGATCTGGTCGGCGGGCTTGCGGATCAGGAACGCTCCGACGATGAGCGGCAGCGAGACGATCGCCGCGATCATGAACGCCATGCGCGCTCCCGCCGCGTCTCCTTCGAGTCCGCCGCCGCTCGACGCGGACACCGAGGACATCACGGTGACCAGCAGAGCGATTCCGGCGGCTCCGGCGACCTGCTGCACGGTGCCGACCACCGCGGAGCCGTAGGAGTAGAACTGCGGCGCGACCGAGCCGAGGGATGCCGTGAACAGGGGCGTGAACGACAGCGCAAGGCCGATCGACAGCACCGTCTGCGCGACGATGAGCAGCACGAACGACGTGTCCGTCCCCACCGTGGAGTAGAACCACAGCGTGCCGCTGGTGATGACGGCGCCGGGCACGAGGAGGACCTGCGTGCCGAAGCGATCGTAGAGCCGGCCGATGAGGGGCCCGGCCAGGCCCATCGCGAGCGACCCGGGGAGCACGGCCAGGCCGGTCTCGAGGGGGGTCTTCTCCAAGACGTTCT
>NZ_CAKKMM010000280.1:0-5297 GCF_918698205.1 Microbacterium sp. Bi128
GTCCCAGTACTGCACAATGACCGGCCCGCCGGCTCCGAGGGCAAACCGGCAACCAAGGAGGCCGGACCCCGGCTCCCGGAAGAGTTCGGTCAGCATCCGGGGCATCGCAAGGAACACCGGCAGCCAGAGATCCGGACGCCAGGGACTGTTGATGCGCATGCCGATGAGGAAGACCACCAAATCACCGGAATGGCGGTGAGTGAAACGTCCAGCATTGATGCGTGCCATACTTTTCTCCTAACTGGATACCGCTACTCCCCAATATTGGCGAGTGCGACTATCCAAGTCAAGGAGAATCTTTGCGCATCTCACAGCTGGCCGCCGCTACAGGGATTCCGGTGGCCACCATCAAGTACTACCTTCGGGAGAAATTGCTTCACGAGGGCGTCCTGACGTCCGCGACGCAGGCCCGCTACGACGACTCGCATGTTCGGCGGCTGAAGCTCATCCGGGCACTCATTGGAACCGCCGGGCTCAGCATCAGCGCCACCCGCCAGGTGCTGCTTGGCCTGGAGAGCCCGCCGGAGTCAGGCCACGATCTGCTCGGAATTGCGCACCACGCGGTCACCCGGTCCGCACCGGACGACGTCGACCTTTCCTCGGCACAGCGGCTCCTGGACCGCTGGGGATGGGGCGCAGAGACATGCGACCGCGATACGCAGGCCGCCCTGGTGGAGGCCCTGCGCGGGCTCTCAGATTCCGGGTTCGATGCGCCGGCCGCGCTCCTGGACCGCTACGCCGCGGCAATGCGGGACATCGCGGCGGCCGACGTCGAAAGTGTCCCCACCGATTCGGCCGAGGCCGCAATGAGGCACGTGGTTCTTGGGACACTCCTGATGGAACCGGTACTCCTGGCCATGCGCCGGCTTGCCCAGCAAAGCGCATCCTTCCAGCGGTTTGGCGGGGCGGGGTCCTAGACGACCGGGGAGCGCCGCTCGATCAGCACCGTGTCCCGCCATTGCCCTTCGCTGGGGCCGTAGCTCATGCGGGCAATGCGGTTCCGCCGGCCGACGACGGCAAATCCGTTCGCGAGGTGGAGCTTCAGGCTTGCTTCGTTTTCGGGGAAGACACTGGCCTGGATCGTCCAGATCCCGCACCGTTCGGTCGATGCGGCCAAGGCTTGAAGCAGCGCGGCCCCGACTCCCTTGCCGCGGGCTTCCGCGGCGACGTAGACGGAGTGTTCGACCACGCCGGCATAAACGGGCCGCGCTGACACCGCGGAGACAGCCGCCCAGCCAAGGATCCCGCCCCCGGGAGCCTCGGCGACGAGGCGGTGCGCGGGAAGCCGGGAACTGGTGAAGCGTTCCCAGTCCGGCACTTCCGCCTCAAAGGTGGCGTGGCCGGTGGCGATTCCTTCGCGGTAGATTCCCCGGACGGCCGCCCAGTCGTCCTCGCGCATGGAGCGGATCGTCACCGCGGACTGTTGCGCGGTCACAGCGTCGCCAGGAGCCCGGCCGTCTGCTCGAGCGCGCCGGGCACCAGGGAGTAGTAGGCCCACGTGCCGCGCTTTTCACGGTGCAGCAGCCCGGCCTCGACCAGGACCTTCAGGTGGTGAGAGACCGTGGGCTGGCCCAGGTCCAGCGGCTCGGTGAGGTCACAGACGCATGCCTCCCCTGACTCGCCAGCCTTGACGATGGAGAGCAGCCGGAGCCGGTTCGGGTCGGCCAGCGCCTTGAAAACCAGGGCCCTCTGCTGGGCTTCCTCGGCACCCAGGGCAGCGGGCCCTGCCGGGGTGCAGCAGGATTCATCCGTGGCCGGCTCGAGTACAGGCAACAACTTCATGCACCCATTATGCCCTGATATTGATATACATCAATGTATGAGCGCGGGAGCGCGGGTCGGAAGCGTCCCCGGCGCAGATCTGCTTTGGGTGGGGGCGGCATTATTCGGCCGCCGGCCAAGGCTAGGAGCGGGCCGTTTCGGCACTGTGCGCCAGGACGACGCCGTCCGCGGTGCGGGCCGCGGAGGGGAACAGGATGAGGAGAAGGCCAATTCCTATTGCTGCGCCGATCAGCTGCGCCAGAACGTAGCCGGGAACTGAGGCCGGTGCGATGCCGGCGAAGGTGTCGCTGAAGATGCGGCCCACCGTCACTGCCGGATTCGCGAACGAGGTCGAGGACGTGAACCAGTACGCGGCTCCGATGTAGGCGCCCACCGCCGGCGCGGCAAGGACGCCGCGGGAGGTGGCAGCCAAGGCGAAGATCAGCATGACCAGCCCCGCAGTGGCGACAACTTCACCCAGGAGATGCCCCGGTGTTGCGCGCTCCTTGGACGAGATGGAGGTGCCCACCCCAAACATGGCGTTCGCGACCATACTGCCGCTGACCGCACCCACGGTCTGGGCAACCACATAGGTGCCCAGCTCCGGCAGGGTCAAGCCGGTACCGGCGCGTCGGCCCAGGATCCAGTCGGCGAGGGAGACCACGGGGTTGAAATGCGCGCCGCTCACAGGCCCGAGCATCAGGATCAGCACCGTCAGGCCCAGCACTGTGGCGGTGCTGTTCTGCAGCAGCTGCAGGCCAACGTCACTGGGTGAGAGCTGCTGCGCGGCGATCCCGGAGCCGACGACGATGGCCACGAGCAGGCTGGTACCGAGCAGTTCGGCGATGGCGCGGCGCCACAGCGGCGGCTGGTTGGAAATCATGGCAACAGCTTGACCGAAGGAATTAGCTCAGTCAAAATTGAACCAATGAATATTGAGGCAGCAGAGGGCTTTCGGGCGCGGGCAGCCAGGCACGCAGCCCTCGGCGATCCTGCGCGGCTGCGCATCGTTGATCTGCTGACACTCGGGGACTTCTCCCCGACGGAGCTGCAGGCCGAGCTGGGGATGCCGTCGAATCTGCTGTCCCACCATCTGCGCACGCTGGAAGATGCCGGACTGGCAACCCGGCACCGCTCCGAAGCCGACGGGCGCCGCAGCTATATCCGGCTTGCTGCCGGCGCCCTGGAGGGCCTGGTGCCGGGGGCCGAACACGGGGCGCGCCGCGTCCTGTTTGTCTGCACACGAAACAGCGCCAGGTCCCAGCTGGCCGCCGCTCTCTGGCAGCAGGTCAGTGAAATTCCCTCGACGTCGGCGGGAACGCACCCCGCAGACCGCATCGCCCAAGGCGCTATCGACGTCGCCCGCCGTCATGGCCTGGACCTTGCGGACCTTCCCCCGCGCACCCTGATCCAGGTGGCAGACGAGGGCGACTTCATCGTGACCGTCTGCGACAAGGCCCACGAGGAACTGCCCGGATTGGCTGGAATCCACTGGTCGGTGCCGGACCCGCTGCGCCCGGGCACCAAAGAAGCTTTCGACATGGCGTTCAACGACATCACCCGCCGCATCAATGACCTTGCACCCCGCGTAACCGCCGCCTAGGTCCGTCGCAGAAATCCGCCGGGAACAAATATTGACATTCATCAATCTATAGCCCGATACTCTCTATATCGATCATCATCAATGTTCGGTTGAGAGTTTCAAACCGGGCGCAAGACTCCAGACTGTATCGCCCACTCACCTCATTGATTCCAGGAGAAACCCCGTGAGCACAGAAACCGCCAAGAAGCCCTCCGTCCTCTTCGTCTGCGTCCACAACGCCGGCCGCTCCCAGATGGCCGCCGCCTTCCTCACCACCCTCGGCGAGGGCCGGATCGAGGTCCGCTCCGCCGGATCCCAGCCCGCGGACAAGGTCAACCCGGCAGCCGTGGCGGCCATGGCGGAGCTCGGCATCGACATGTCCGCCGAAATCCCGAAGATCCTCACCACGGAGGCCGTGAAGGAATCCGACGTCGTGATCACCATGGGCTGCGGCGACGAATGCCCCTACTTCCCCGGCAGGCGCTACGAGGACTGGGTCCTGGAGGATCCGGCAGGCCAGGGCGTGGAAGCCGTACGCCCGATCCGCGACGAGATCAAGGGCCGCATCGAGGACCTGATCGAGTCCCTGACCCCTGCCGCCAAGTAAGGGCCAGCACCACACGTCTGACAGAGGACGGAGAGGGGGTGAGCTGAATGAACACCGGATGCTGCAGCGACGGATGCTGCGACGACGAAGATCAGGACTGCTGCTAACCCAACCCCGGCCGGCAGGGCCAACCGAAAACAACCGCAACACCACAACGGATGAAAGAGGACACCCATGGATTTGACGAAGAACCTTCCCGTTGCCGTGATCGGCGCTGGCCCCGTGGGCCTGGCCGCCGCGGCCCACCTGATCGAACGCGGACTCGAACCGCTGATCTTCGAAGCCGGCCCCTCCGCCGGCGCCGCGATCGAGCAGTGGCGCCACATCCGGCTGTTCTCACCGTGGCGGTTCAACATCGATGCCGCCGCCGTTCGCCTGCTCGAAGCCGCCGGCTGGGAGGCGCCCCGGCCCACCGCGCTGCCCTACGGCGGGGAACTCATCGATCGGTACCTGGCTCCGCTGGCCGCGCTCCCGGCCATCAGCTCCCGGCTGCAGACCGGCGCCAGAGTCATCGCCGTCACCCGCACAGGCATGGACAAGACCCACACCCGTAACCGCGAGATCACACCATTCGTCGTCCGCGTCCAGCACCAGGACGGGGAAACCCGCGACCACACCGTGGCCGGGGTCATTGACGCCTCCGGTACCTGGTCCACCCGCAACCCGCTGGGGACCTCCGGGCTTCCCGCCATCGGCGAGGACTCCGCCGCGGACCGGATCTCCTCGCCGCTCCCTGACGTGACGGGCCGTGACCGTGGCGCTTTCGCCGGACGCCGTGTCCTGGTCGTCGGCGCCGGCCACTCCGCCGCCAACACCCTGATCAGCCTCGCGGACCTGGCCAAGGACGAACCGGGCACCCGGATCGTCCGCCGAGAAAGTCTACGGCGGCGGCGACGCCGACGGGCTGCCCGCCCGCGGCCAGCTCGGTGCCCGCCTGCGCCGCCTCGTCGAGGCCGGGACCATCGAACTGCACAGCGGCTTCGGCATTGCTTCCCTCAAAGCCCTGGATTCCGGCGTGACCGTGGAATCCGTTGACGGACGCACCCTCGAGGCCGACGTCATCGTCCCCTGCACCGGCTTCCGCCCGGACCTGGACATCCTGCGCGAACTCCGCCTGAACCTCGACCCGGCCGTCGAAGCACCCGTGGAGCTCGGCCCGCTCATCGATCCGGAGTTCCACACCTGCGGCACTGTTGCACCGCACGGCGCCAGGCTCCTGGCCCACCCGGACAAGGACTTCTACATCGTCGGCATGAAGTCCTACGGCCGTGCGCCAACATTCCTGCTCGCCACCGGCTACGAACAGGTCCGCTCCGTCGCCGCGGCCCTGGCCGGCGACCGCGAGGC
>NZ_CAKKMM010000281.1:0-5268 GCF_918698205.1 Microbacterium sp. Bi128
CCGTACAGCTCGATGCTCGACATGAGGCGATCGTGCGAGATCGAGCCGCTGGCGAACTTCAGCTGGAAGCGGGAGTTGCCCAGCGCCCGCACGGTCGCGGCGATCTTGCGGGCCACCGTCTCGGGCGAGCCGATGTACATCGCGCCCTCGGGCCCGACGTCGTGCTGGAAGCGCATCCGGTTGTACTCGGGCCAGCCGCGCTCACGGCCGATGGTGTTGTTGAGTTCGGCCACGCCCTCGAAAGCCTCGTCCCAGGCCTGCTGGTCCGTCTCGGCCACGTGGCCGGGCGAGTGCACCGAGATCGGCATCTGCGGCTTTCCGAGCTCGTCGAGCGAGCGGCGGTAGAGGTCGGCGAACGGGCGGAACCTCGCCGAGGATCCCCCGATGATCGCGAGCACCAGACCGTAGCCGTAGCGCGCCGCGCGCACCACGGACTCGGGAGAGCCGCCGACCCCGACCCATGCCTTCAGGCCGTTCTCGGTCTTGGGGTACACATCGGCGTCCTGCAGGCCGGCGCGGGTGCGTCCCGACCACGTCACGGGCTTCTCGTCGAGAAGCATCGAGAACAGCTCGAGCTTCTCCTCGAAGAGCTGCTCGTAGTCGCGCAGGTCGTAGCCGAACAGCGGGAACGACTCGATGAACGACCCTCGACCGAGGATCACCTCGGCGCGGCCGTTCGAGACGGCATCCAGGGTCGCGAACCGCTCGTACACGCGCACCGGGTCGTCGGACGAGAGCACCGTGACGGCGGTGCCGAGGTGGATGTTCGACGTCCGCGCGGCGGCGGCGGCCAGCACGATCTCGGGGCTCGTGACGGCGAAGTCCTTGCGGTGGTGCTCCCCCACGCCGAAGAACGACAGACCGACCTGGTCGGCGAGCACGGCCTGATCCACGACGTTGCGGATGGTCTGCGCGTCGGACTGCAGGCTGCCGTCGGGGCCGCGAGAGATGTCTCCGAAGGTGTCGAGTCCGAGCTCGACGGGGCGATCGTTCATGGCGTCTCCTTGCATTCGGATGAATGAACTTTATGCCCCCCGCTGCTATTCCCGTGAATCGGGGCGTCCCCTTTCGGGAACGCCCCGATCCGGATCAGACGGATGCCAGAGCCTGGCGCAGCGTGTCGAGCCCGACGCCGCCGATGTCGAGCGCCTTCGTGTGGAACGTCTTCATCGAGAAGGCCGCCCCCTCGCGCTCGCGGGCCTCGTCGCGCACCTGCTCCCAGATGCGCTGGCCGACCTTGTACGAAGGCGCCTGGCCCGGCCATCCGAGGTAGCGGTTGACCTCGAATTTCACGAACTCCTCGGGCATGTTGACGTTGCGCAGCATGAAGGCCAGGGCGTAGTCGTGGTCCCAGACACCCTCGCCGTCGAGCCGCGGCTTGCCCAGGTGCACGCCGATGTCGAGCACCACGCGGGCGGCGCGCATCCGCTGCCCGTCGAGCATGCCCAGGCGGTCGGCGGGGTCGTCGAGGTACCCGAGCTGTTCCATGAGGCGCTCGGCGTACAGTGCCCAGCCCTCGGCGTGACCGCTGGTCCCGGCGAGGAGACGCCGCCACGAGTTCAGTTCGCCGCGGTTGTAGACCGCCTGCGCGATCTGCAGGTGGTGGCCCGGAACGCCCTCGTGGTAGACGGTGGTGAGCTCGCGCCACGTGTCGAAGCTGTCGACGCCCTCGGGCACCGACCACCACATGCGTCCCGGGCGCGAGAAGTCATCGGTGGGACCGGTGTAGTAGATGCCGCCCTCTTTCGTGGGGGCGATCATGCACTCGAGGCGCCGGATCGGCTCGGCGATGTCGAAGTGGGTGCGGCCCAGCTCCTCCACCGCGCGGTCGCTCGTCCGCTGCATCCACTCCTGGAGGGCCGCGGTGCCGTGGAGCTTGCGCGACTCGTCCTTCTCGAGGAACGCCACGGCCTCTTCGACGCTCGCGCCGGGGAGGATCTCGTTCGCGATCGACTCCTGCTCGGCGACCATGCGGGCGAGCTCCTCGACGCCCCACTCGTAGGTCTCGTCGAGGTCGATCGTCGCGCCGAGGAACTGGCGCGAGTGGAGCGCGTACAGTTCGCGACCCACGCCGTCGGTCTCGCCCGCGACCGGGGCGAGCTCGGTCGACAGGAAGGATGCGAGGGCGTCGTACGCGACCCGTGCGGCACCGGAGTTCTGCGCGAGATCGCGCGCGAGCGACGCGGGCAGCTGGCCCTCGTCCGGGGCGGCGTCGCCGACGAACTCCGCGAAGAAGCCGGTGTCGGCCGTGTAGCGCCCGATCTGCGTCGCCACCTCGACGACCTGGCGTCGGGCGGGCACCACACCGCGGGCCATGCCCTCGCGCAGCGTCGCGATGTAGCCGTCGATCGCGCCCGGCAGCGCCTTCAGTCGCGTGGCGATCGTCGACCAGTCGTCCACCGTCGCGGTGGGCATGAGGTCGAACGCCTGGCGCAGGTCCTGCGCGGGCGAGGCGATCACGTTGACGTCGCGCAGGTGGGTCTGGGCGGTGTGGAGCTCGAGATGCAGGTCGAGCTCGCGCCCCAGGTCCATCTTCGTGACCTCGTCGATCGCGTCGACGGGAGTGGCGTTGTCGAGGGCGGCCTTCGTGGCCCGCGCCTGGTCGGCGAGCTCGTTCGCGCCCTCGGGGCTGTAGTCGCCGAAGCGGTCGTTGAACTCGGTGCGTCCGATGTAGGTGGCGAGCGTGGGGACGCGCTCGGCCAGGGTGTCCACCCACGCATCGGCGATCGTGTCGATCGGCGTGGGGGTGCGTTGTGCATCAGTCATGCATCGAGCCTAGGGAAGGCACGGGACCCTGGCCACCCGGGGGCCGCGACCGCGGTCGCGGTTCCCGCCGTCAGTGCCCTGCTTCGTCCCAGTCGCCGCCGCGGCCGATCTGCACGTCGAGCGGCACCGTGAGGTCGGCCGCGTCGGCCATGCGCGCGCGCACGATCGACTCCACGGCATCCCACTCCCCCGTCGCGACCTCGACGACGAGCTCGTCGTGGATCTGCAGCAGCACGCGCGAACGCAGGCCCGCGGATGCCAGTTCGTCGCGGATGCGGAACAGCGCGATCTTCATGATGTCGGCGGCGCTGCCCTGGATCGGCGCGTTGAGCGCGGCGCGCTCGGCGTTCTCGCGCAGCACTCGGTTCATGCTGGTGAGGTCGGGGAAGGGACGCCGCCGGCCGCAGATCGTCTCGGTGTAGCCGTCCTGCCGGGCCTGCTCGACGGAGCCGCGCAGATAGTCGCGCACCGCCCCGAACCGGGCGAAGTACTCGAGCATGAGCTGCTTGGCCTCGGACTGCTCGATGCGTAGCTGCTTGGACAGTCCGAAAGCAGACAGGCCGTAGACGAGGCCGTACGACATCGCCTTGACCTTCGTGCGCATCGCGGGGGTGACCTCGGAGGGCTCGACACCGAAGACGCGCGAACCGACGAACCGGTGCAGGTCTTCTCCGGAGTTGAACGCCTCGATGAGGCCGGGGTCGCCGGACAGGTGCGCCATGATGCGCATCTCGATCTGCGAGTAGTCGGCGGTCAGCAGGGTCTCGTAGCCCTCGCCCACCTCGAACGCGGCGCGGATGCGACGGCTCTCTTCGGTGCGGATCGGGATGTTCTGCAGGTTCGGGTCGGTGCTCGACAGGCGCCCGGTCTGGCTGCCGGTCTGCACGTATGTGGTGTGGATGCGGCCGTCCGGGCCGATCGCCGCGTCCAACGCGTCGATGATCTGCTTGAGCTTCGTGGCCTCGCGGTGGCGCAGCAGCAGGTCGAGGAACGGGTGGTGCGCGTTCTCTTGCAGGTCGGCGAGGGCGGCGGCATCCGTGGTGTACCCGCTCTTGGTCTTGCGGGTCTTCGGCAGCTGGAGCTCGTCGAACAGCACCTCTTGCAGTTGCTTGGGCGAACCGAGGTTCACCTCGTGCCCGATCGAGGCGTAGGCCTGCTGCGCCAGCTGCTCGGCACGTTCGGCGAGCTCGCCCGAGAACGCGGACAGCTTCTCGTGCGAGACGGCCACGCCCGCGAGCTCCATGCCGGCGAGGGCGCCGAGCGTGGGCAGCTCGATGTCGTCGAGGACGCCGGCGACCGATTCGGGCAGCTCGGCGCGCTGTGCCTCGGACACCCGGAGCACGTACCAGGACAGCTGGCCCGGGGTCGCCCCGTCGGTCTCGGGAACGAGTTGCGTCGGATCGGCCTCGGGCAGCTTTTCGTCGAGGTAGCGGTCGACGAGGTCGGCGAGCGTCTTGTCGGGGAAGCTCGGACGCACGAGCCATCCGGCGACGATCACGTCGTCGGCGATTCCCCCGACCACGACGCCCTCGCGGGCGAGCGCCTTGATCTGGGGCTTGGCAGCGGCGAACGCCTTCGGCGCATCGGATGCCAGCCATCCGGCGAGGGCGTCCCGGACCGCGTCGGTCCACTCCGCCTCGGCCGCGGAGTCGGCCGTGGCCAGGCCGATGCGCGTCGGGGTCGACCCGACGAGGGCGAGAGTCACCCCCACGGTGCCCGTGGCCGCGGCGGCCCACGCGGCGATCCCCTCGGCGTCGAGGGGCGCAGCGGTCGGGGCCGCGGCGGTGGGGCGGGCCTCTTCGACGGCGCCCGAGGGGTCGGCGCCGAAGGCATCGAAGACGCGCGGCAGCAGGGTGCGGAATTCGAGGCGCGCGAAGATGTCGCGCACGGCCTGGGTGTCGATGGGCTGCAGCGCCAGATCGGCCGGGCGCACGGGCAGCTCGACATCGCGGAGCAGGCGGTTCAGGGTGCGGTTACGCTTGACGTCGTCGAGGTGCTCGCGCAGGTTGTTGCCGACGACCCCCGTGACCTTGTCGGCGTTGTCGAGCAGCGCCTCGAGCGAGCCCCACTGGGTCAGCCACTTCACGGCGGTCTTCTCGCCGACCTTGGGCACGCCGGGCAGGTTGTCGCTCGTCTCGCCGACCAGGGCCGCGATCTCGGGGTACTGCGCCGGCGGCAGACCGTACTTCTCGATGACGGCGTCGGTGTCGTAGCGCTTCAGCTGCGAGACGCCCTGCACGTTGGGGTAGAGCAGCGTGACGTCATCGGAGACGAGCTGGATCGTGTCGCGGTCGCCCGAGCACACCAGCACCGAGAAACCCTCGTCGGCGCCCTCGGTGGCGAGCGTCGCGAGGATGTCGTCGGCCTCGAAGTCCTCTTTCGTCAGCACCTCGACGTTCATGGCGCGCAGGCAGTTCTGCAGCAGCGGGATCTGTCCCTTGAACTCGGCCGGGGACTCGCTGCGATTGGCCTTGTACTCGGTGTACTCGCGCGTGCGGAACG
>NZ_CAKKMM010000282.1:0-5247 GCF_918698205.1 Microbacterium sp. Bi128
GCGGCGCTGTGCGGCTGTCGGGCCCCTGCACAACTCCGGCGTAACGGTGTCCGGACGGCGGCTCGAGGGCCGCGGCGGCGCGCAATGCAGGAGTTGTGCAGGGGCGTTCCGCGTCGCCGGGCTTGTTGCAACGGCTTCTCCGACGCCGTGCCGACTTCCGCGGCTGCGGCCCAGCTGCTGCACAACTCCGGCGGAACGGTGTCCGACCGGCGGACCGAGCGTCGCGGCGGTACGTAATGCAGGAGTTGTGCAGGGGCGCTTCGCGTCGCCGGGCTTGTGGCAACGGCTTCTCCGACGCCGTGCCGACGTCCGCGGCCCCGGCACAACTCCGGCACAACTCCGGCACGAGCCGGCGGTCGCGGGTGCGGCGCGGGGCAGCGGCCGCACGCTGCAGGAGTTGTGCACCGGGTGCGTGCGCGGCGCGCAACGAAGAAGGGGCCGGATGCCGTGGCATCCGACCCCTGTCCGCGGGTGGGGCTCAGTAGTGGACCGAGACCTCGGTGCCGCGGTAGGCCCAGTCATAGAGCTCCTTGGCCTGCGGGATCGTCATGTTGATGCAGCCGTGGCTCATCGGCGTCCCGAAGTTGTTGTGCCAGTAGGTGCCGTGGAAGCCCTCGTCGCCGTTGAAGTAAGCGACCCAGGGGACGTCCTTGGTGCAGTAGTCATAGCCGGGGACGCAGCCCATGTCCTGCATGCTGGTCTTCCAGCCGATGCGGAAGTTGCCGGTGTGCGTGGCGTGGTCGCCGGCGCCCGACGAGATCGTGTAGGTGCGGTACACCTGTCCGTTCTGCCACAGCGTCGTCGTCTGCGTGCTGAGGTTGACGTCGATACGGCGCTCGGTCTTGGTGGTCTCGAACGGCGTCTCGGCGACGGTGAGTGCGTACTTGCCGTTGCCGTCGGCCAGCTGAGCGGCGAATGCCGCGGCGATGCCGGCGGTGTCGCCGAGCGCGCGGCCGGTCTGCCCCTCGGTGAGCGTGTGGATCACTTCGCCGCCCGAGTCCACGATGACGTCGGCGTTGACGGCGCCGCGATCGACCTGGCCCGGCAGGCCGTCCACGGCCTTCTGGATCTCGGCCTCATCGGCGGCGATGGTGAAAGCGCCGTGGCCGTCGGAGGTGACGGTGAGCCACGAGGCGGCGACCGCGCGGTCGACGGGGACGGTGCGCTCGTCGCCGATGTAGAAGCCGGCCGAATCGAGGATGCCGTTGAGCGTGGCGACGGCGGTGTCGGCTTCTTGCGTGCTGACGGGCGCGTCGACCGGAACGAATCCGGCCTGCACCGTGGTGCGGACGGTGCCGGCATCGAACGCGGACTGCAGCGCCGCGGTGACGGCGGAGACGTCGATGCCCTCACCGGCCTCGGCGGGCGTGGTGACGTACGACTGCGAGCCGGCGTCGAACGCGACGGTGGCGTCGACTGGGGCGCGATACGTGCCGGGGGCGCGTTCGCGCAGGACCGCCGCCGCTTCGGCGGGATCGACCTGGATCTGCACGCCCGTGCCGGCGGGGAACCAGGACGCGGGCTTCCACATCGGGTTCTCGGCGAAGGCCTTCTCGGCGATGGCGGTGGCGTCGACCGTCGCACCGAGCTCGGCGCCGGTGACGGTCACCTCGCCCACAGGGCTCTCGATGGTGACCTCGGTCGTTGCCAGGTGCGCGGAGATCGCCTGTGCGGCGCCGCCGGCGGTGAGCCCGCCGATCTGCACGCCGGCCACCGAGGCGCCGGGAGCGATGAGAACCAGCGAGGCCGCGATGAGGGCGACCGCGGTCGCGCCCGCGGGGATGCCGATCCACAGGCCCGAGCGGTTCTTCCGCTTGGCGGGCTCGGGCGGAGCCCAGGCGTAGGTGACGCCGTCGGTGCCGTTCGCGCCGTCGGTCATGTGAGAACCCCCGAAAGTCAGTCTTTCCATGGTATGCGGGCACTCTGGGCCTGGGCGGGGAGGTTTGTCACGTTCTGGTCACGCTGCCGCGGCTCGGATCACGGCGCGAAGACCTTGCCCGGATTCAGGATGCCGAGCGGGTCGAAGACCCGCGCGATGTCGCGCTGCAACCGCCATTGGTCGTCGCCGAGCTCGTCGGCGAGCCACCGGCGCTTGAGGACGCCGATCCCGTGCTCACCGGTGAGGGTGCCGCCCAGGGCGAGCGCGGCGCGGAACAGCTCTTCGGCGGCGTCCCAGACGACGGGGGGAACGTCGGGCCCGTCGAAGACGAAGTTCGGGTGCAGGTTGCCGTCGCCCGCGTGCGCGACGGTGGGGATCACGAGACCGAACTCCCGCTCGATGCGCCCGATCTCGTCGAACATCGCCGGGAGGGCGCTGCGCGGGACGGACACGTCTTCGATGAGCGTCGTCCCGAGCGTCTCCATGGCGGGGTGCAGTGCACGCCGCACCGCCAGGAGCTTCTCGCCCTCGGCATCGTCCGCGGCGACGGCGACACGGCCCCCGGCCGCCTGGAGCACCGCGGCGATCGCCCGCGCTTCGTCGGCGGCGACGGGTCCGTCGGTCTGGATGGTCAGCTGCGACGACCCGGCCGGCGCCGCGGGCAGTGACAGCAGTCGGTGGACGGCCGCGAGGCTCGTGGCATCCATCAGCTCCATGATGGCGGGCTGGATGCCGGACGCGGTGACCGCGGCCGAGGCCACCGCGGCCGCGCGCACGTCGTCGAACAGGGCGGTCAGGGTCACCCGCTCCCCGGCGACGATCCGGCGGAGCTTGAGGGTCGCGCCGACGACGACGCCGAGGATGCCCTCGGATCCGATGACGAGCGAGGTGAGGTCGAGGCCCGTGACGCCCTTCACGCTGCGATGGCCGAGGTGCATCAGGCGACCGTCCGCGAGGACGAGGTCGACGCCGAGCACCGCGTCGCGCACGACGCCGTACTTCGCGCACAGCAGTCCGCCCGCCCCGGTGGCGATGTTGCCGCCCACCGTCGAGATCGCGCGACTGGCCGGGTCCGGCGCCCACCACACCCCGTGCGGTGCGAGTCGGGCGTTGAGATCGGCATTCAGGATGCCGGGCTCGACCACCGCGAGCAGGTCGTCGGGGCGGACCTCGAGGAGGCGGTCCATGCCGCGCAGCGACAGGGCGATCTCGCCGCCGCCGGTGTTCGCGCCGCCCGCGAGCCCCGTTCCGGCGCCGCGGGGGACGACCGCGGTGCGGGTCGCCGTCGCGATCCGCATCACCGCCTGCACGTCGGCGACGGAGGCGGCGTTCACGACCGCGAGGGGCTGACCGTCGGCGGCGTGGCCGGATTTGTCGGCGCGCACCGACTCGAGGGCCGCGGGGGAGACGTCGACGCGCTCACCCAGCTCGGCGCGGAGCAGCGCGACGACGTCGTCGGTCACGCCAGGCGCCGCCGGCCGTTGAGAGCGCCGAAGGTCACGGCGACGATCGCGAAGATCAGCCCGATCCACGCCTGTCCCATGCTCCACCAGGCGATGGTGGCGGCGGCGTAGACGAAGAGCTCGACGATCGCGCGGACGAACGGGTGCACGGCGAGCACGGCCCGGGGCGAGACGAACAGCGCCCACACCACGATCGCCAGCGCCGGAGCGCCGAGGCCCGCGACGATGTTCCAGGGCAGCGGCCACGCGGTGAAGCCCCAGATCGCGAGGGTGACGAAGGCGGCCACGCCGCACAGGACGCTGCCGATCTCGACCGCCGTCGGACGCGGGCGCATGCCGGGGGCCAGGGGCGCCTGCGCGCGGACGTTCGGGGTATCGGTCACCCCGCCATTTTACGCGGGCCGCGGCGTGCGGCATCCGGAATACCTCGCGGACGAGCCACCCGCCCGGGCGCGTCGCGCGCGAACCCGGTAGTGTGATCGTCGTCGCGACTGGCGTTGAGGTGGGCCACCACCGGGGAGCGACCGCTTGACGGTATTCGACCGCACGCCTGGGTCGATGCGGTATCTCCGCGGACTCGCCCGAGCCCGCGGCATCCGAAGCCATCGTCAAGGAGATCGCATGACCGATCCGTACTTCAACGCCCCCCTCTCGGAGGTCGACCCCGAGATCGCCCAGGTTCTCGAGCGCGAGCTCGACCGCCAGCGCGGCTATCTCGAGATGATCGCGTCCGAGAACTTCGTGCCCGTCTCGGTGCTGCAGTCGCAGGGTTCCGTCCTGACCAACAAGTACGCCGAGGGGTACCCGGGTCGCCGGTACTACGGCGGCTGCGAAGAGGTCGACGTCGCCGAAGAGCTCGCGATCGAGCGGGCGAAGACGCTGTTCGGCGCCGGGTTCGCGAACGTGCAGCCGCACTCCGGCGCCACCGCGAACGCCGCGGTGCTGCACGCGATCGCCCGCCCCGGTGACACTCTGCTCGGCCTGTCGCTCGACCAGGGCGGCCACCTCACGCACGGCATGAAGATCAACTTCTCGGGCCGTCTGTACGACATCGTCGCCTACGGCGTCGACCCCGAGACCTCGCTCATCGACATGGACGAGGTGCGCCGTCTCGCCCTCGAGCACAAGCCGAAGGTCATCATCGCCGGCTGGTCGGCGTACCCCCGTCAGCTCGACTTCGCCGCGTTCCGCGCGATCGCCGACGAGGTGGGCGCGTACCTGTGGGTCGACATGGCGCACTTCGCCGGTCTCGTCGCCGCGGGCGTGCACCCGTCGCCGATCCCGCACGCCCACGTCGTCTCGACCACCGTGCACAAGACGATCGGCGGCCCCCGCTCGGGCCTCATCCTCACCAACGACGCCGACCTGGCCAAGAAGATCAACACCGCGGTCTTCCCTGGCCAGCAGGGCGGTCCGCTCATGCACGTGATCGCCGCGAAGGCGACGGCGTTCAAGCTCGCGATGACGCCGGAGTTCACGGAACGTCAGGAGCGCACGCTGCGCGGCGCGTCGATCATCGCCGACCGCCTCACGCAGGACGACGTCAAGAGCGCCGGCATCGCCGTGCGCTCGGGCGGCACGGACGTGCACCTCGTGCTCGTCGACCTGCGGGATGCCGAGATCGACGGCAAGCAGGCCGAAGACCTGCTGCACGAGATCCACATCACGGTCAACCGCAACGCCGTCCCCAACGACCCGCGTCCGCCGATGGTGACGTCGGGTCTGCGCATCGGCACGCCGGCGCTCGCGACCCGCGGCCTCGGCGACGCCGAGTTCACCGAGGTGGCCGACATCATCGCGCTTGCCCTGCAGCCCGGCGCCGACCTCGAGGCGCTCCGCGCCCGCGTGGCGACGCTCACCGAGGCGTTCCCGCTGTACCCCGGCCTGCAGCAGTAAGACCCGGCC